>JBDIAM010000039.1:0-16860 GCA_039812445.1 Piscicoccus intestinalis
CCGAACCCGACCCGACCGGCACCCCACCGGAGCCTCGAGGAGCCCGCAGCGATGAACGACGAACAACGCGCAGTGACCCGCCGCGGCGGGCTGGACACCTCGATCCGCACCGCACCGATCTGGGCGGCGGTGCTCGCGGCCACGCGCACCGCGTTCGGCGACGGCGCCTCGCTGCGGGTCGTCGACCTCGGCGGCGGCTCCGGCGGGCTGGCCGTGCCGCTGGCCGAGCTGGGGCACGAGGTGACGGTCGTCGACCCGAGCCCCGACGCGCTGGCGTCCCTGGAGCGCCGCGCGCGGGAGGTCGGGGTCGCGGAGCGGATCGTCGCGATGCAAGGCGACGCCGCCACCCTGCCCGACCTCGTCCCCGCCGCCACGGCCGACCTCGTCACCTGCCACGGGGTGCTCGAGGTGCTCGACGACGACGCCGCGATCGCGGCCGCCGCGCGCTCCCTCGCCGGCGCGCTCGCCCCGGGCGGCATCCTCAGCCTCGTCGTCGCCCAACGCCTGGCCGCCGTGCTGGCCCGCGCGCTCGCCGGCCGCTTCGAGCAGGCCGAGGCCGTGCTGACCAGCGCCGACGGCCGCTGGGGAGCCGGTGACCCGATGCCGCGCCGGTTCGACGCCGAGCAGGTGAGCGACCTGCTGACCGGCGCCGGCCTGGAGGTCGTGCAGACCCACGGGGTGCGGCTGTTCGGCGACCTCGTGCCCGCGGCGATGGTCGACACCGAGGCCGATCGCGCCGCCCTGCTGCACCTGGAACAGGTCGTCGCCGACCACCCCGCCTACGCCGTGCTCGGGCGGCTCGGCGCCGCGCTGCACGTGGTGGCCAGGCGGCCCGCCTCCCCGTGAGCCGCCGCCAGTTCACGGCACCGACGCTGTCGGCGCCCGGCCCGCCGGACGACACCGGCTGCGGCATCCTGCACGTCGACATGGACGCCTTCTACGCCTCGGCGTCGCTGCTGGCGCGCCCCGAGCTGCGCGGCACCCCGGTCATCATCGGCGGCGGCACCCGCGGCGTCGTGCTCTCGGCCACCTACGAGGCCCGCCGCTTCGGCGTGACCGCGGCGATGCCGATGTCCCGCGCCCGCCGGCTGTGCCCGCAGGCCACGGTCATCGGCCCCGACCACGAGCTGTACGCCCGCATCTCCAAGGCCGTCATGGCCACCTTCGCCCAGCTCACCCCGCTGGTCGAGCCGCTGAGCCTCGACGAGGCGTTCCTCGACGTCTCCGGCGCCGTGCGCCGACTCGGCCCGCCGGCCACGATCGCCCGGCAGTTGCGCGACACGATCGCCGACGAGCAGGGCGTGACGTGCTCGGTGGGGGTGGCGCCGAGCAAGTTCGTCGCCAAGCTCGCCTCCGGGCTGGCCAAGCCCGACGGACTCATCGTCGTGCCCGTCGACGAGGTCGTCGGCTTCGTCCAACAGCTGCCGGTCGCCGCCCTGTGGGGAGTCGGTGAGCGCACCGAGGAGGAACTGCACCGCCTCGGGCTGCGCACCGTCGCCGACATCGCCCACACCCCGGTCGGCACGCTGCGCCGCGCCCTCGGCGAGAACGGCGCGGCGCTGCACGAACTGGCCTGGGGCCGCGACCCGCGCCGGGTCACCCCGGTGCACCGGGAGCGCAGCGTCGGCTCCGACGAGACGTTCGCCTACGACATCGACGACCCGGCCGAGATCCACCGGCGGCTGCTGCGGCTGTCCGAGCGCACCGCCGCCCGGGCCCGCGCCGCCGGGGTCATGGGGCGAACCGTCTCCCTCAAGGTGAGGTTCAGCGACTTCACGACGATCACGCGGGCCCGCACGCTGCGTGACCCCACCGACGTCAGCCGCGATCTCTACGAGACCGCCCGCGCGCTCTTCGACGCCCTCGGGCTGCACCGGGCCCGGCTGCGCCTCGTCGGCGTGCGCCTCGAGGGGCTCGTCGACCGGGAGAACGCCCCCGTGCAAGGCGCCCTCGACGAACGCGAACACGGCTGGCGCGACGCCGATCTCGCGATCGACCGGGCCAGCGCCCGATTCGGAGCCGGGGTGGTCCGGCCCGCGAGCCTCGTCGGCCTGCGCGGCCGTGGCGACAGAGGCGGCGACAGAGACGCGCCGGGCGCCCCGCGGCGATCCTGACCCCGGCCCACGACGGCCTTTACGCCCGGCCCACGGCAGGCCCTTGAGCCCGGCCCGCGACCGGCTCGGGCGGGGCACCGGCGGGCACCGGATCGGGAACTGATCGCTCCTCTCGAACGTCCACCCCTTACCACGCTGCCCACCTGGCTAACTAGGCTTCGTCGGCATATCCTGGTATCCACTCTGTTTTCCGTCGCACGAGGCGATGGGAACATCGTCGGTTCGCGCGCCGCGGCGCCCGGCATCGGGTCGTCACCCGCGCGACCACCGCACGATGACTCGGGCATTTAGGAGGTCCCCGTGCCACTCTCCGAGCATGAGCAGAAGCTGCTCGAACAGATGGAGCGTGCGCTCTATGCAGAGGATCCTCGCTTCGCCAGTCAGATGAAGGGCAGCGCCCACTCGCCCAACCGCCGCCGGATCATCGTCGGTGCCGTGGTCGCGGTCGTCGGCCTCGCGCTCGTCGTCGCCGGCGTGGCCACCGAGATCATCCCGCTCGGCGTGCTCGGCTTCGTCGCCATGGTCGGCGGCGTCGCGTGGGCCGCCACCCCGGCCCGCAAGGGCGGCGACCTCAAGGTCGTCAAGGGTGAAGGCCAGCAACGGGCTGCCACCGCCGCCGGTCGCCCCAAGGGCCGTCGCGGCGGCAAGCCGGGCCCGAAGTCGCCGGGCAAGTCCTCCGGTGGGTCGTTCACCCAGCGCATGGAGGACCGGTGGGACAAGCGCCGTCAGGACGGTCAGGGCTTCTGACACCTCTGCGGCGGCCCCGGGAGCCCACCCGGGAGCCACCACTGAACGCAGCTGAAGAATCGAAGACAGACGAGGGGGCCGGCTCCACCGGGAGCCGGCCCCCTCGTCTGCCTTATGCAAAGCCGCCGGACGACCGAGCGCCACCGTGGACGGCGCTCGGGTGGCCCGGCCTTCGTCAGGCGAGAACCCGCCACACCCCGATGGCGAACGCCCCGGCGATGAGCATGCCGGTGACGAGTTCGATGCCGTAGCTGACGGCGGCGGCCTTGACGGCGTGTTTGGTCGAGCCCCACGCGCGGTCACTGCCGACGCGCGTCAGTTCGGCGAGGTAGACACCGAGCACGAAGCCGATGGGCAGGCCGAGCACCGGGATGACGAAGAACCCGACGAGGCCGAGCACGAGCCCGATGATCGTCGAACGGTTCGGCACGCCGGCGGCCCGCAACTGCCGACCGGGGATGAGGTACTGCAGCAGCCAGCCGGCGAGCGCCAGCGCGGAGGCCAACAGCAGCACCACCCAGGCGACGCCGTGCTGCACGAACAGCGCCCAGACGAGCACAGCTCCCCAGATCAGGATGAGACCGGGGAGCACAGGAATGGCAATGCCCGCGAGGCCGACGAGTATCGCCAACCCCGCGAGCACGCTGACAGTGATGTTCACGAGACGTATGTTCTTGTCGTTGAAGGGTCGTTCGGGATCGTCGGCGAGGCCTGGTGTGAGGCGTCAGTCGAGGGCGGTCGATTCGTGGAGCCGGTCGGACTCGTCGTGGATATCGACCGCCACGTCCTGCAGCTTGGGCAGGTGCTCTCGCCCATGGTGCGCGCAGAACAGCAGTTCGCCACCGGTCGCCAGACGCGCGCGGACGTACGCCTGGGCGCCGCACCGGTCACAGCGGTCGGCCGAGGTCAGGGGTGTTGCAAGAGCAGCGCTCACGTCAGCCTTCCATCTCTTCCGTGGGAACCGGCACACCACGGCGGTGTGCGCTTCGTAGTTCCTTTGCACCAATAGCAACAGTCAAGCATGCGCGGAACTTCCCCGGCGTCTCACACCGCCATCCGGACGAAGGGTTGACGAGATCGAAACACGGTGTCCACCGCCGTCACCTGCGCGAAATACCTATCGTCCGACACCGCGCGGGGCAGAGACGCCGCTCGCGGCACCGGGCGCGTCGCGGCCGGTCGGGCGGCTTCCCGCCGCCCCGCCAGGTGTGCCTGCGCGAGGTGCGCTGCCCCGCGCGCTAGCCTGACCGGCGACCCACGTCCACCCCCAGCGAAGGAGAACGCCTGTGCCCGCCGCGAACACCGACTACACGGCCCGGCATCTGCAGGTGCTCGAGGGCCTGGAGGCGGTGCGCAAGCGCCCGGGCATGTACATCGGCTCGACCGACTCGCGCGGGCTCATGCACTGCCTGTGGGAGATCATCGACAACGCCGTCGACGAGGCGCTCGGCGGGCACGCCGCAGCGATCGACGTGGTGCTCTACGACGACGGCTCGGTCGAGGTCCGCGACGACGGGCGCGGCATCCCGGTCGACGTCGAGCCGCGCACCGGCCTGTCCGGTGTCGAGGTCGTGTTCACCAAGCTGCACGCCGGCGGCAAGTTCGGCGGCGGCTCGTACACCGCCTCCGGGGGTTTGCACGGGGTCGGCGCCTCGGTCGTCAACGCGCTCTCGGAGCGGCTCGACGTCGAGGTCGACCGCGGCGGCAAGACCTACCTCATGAGCTTTCGCCGCGGCGAGCCCGGGGTGTTCGACGACTCGGCCGGTCGGTCTCCGAGCTCGCCGTTCACGCCGTTCGTCGAGGGCAGCGAGCTGCGGGTCGTCGGCAAGACCAAGCGTGGCGCGCACGGTTCACGGGTGCGCTACTGGGCCGACAGCCAGGTCTTCCTGCGCGACGCGACGTTCTCGTACGAGGAGCTGGCCGGTCGGGCCCGGCAGACGAGCTTCCTCGTGCCCGGGCTGCGGATCGCGCTGCGCGACGAGCGAACCGACGCTCCCGGCGCGGCGCCGGACGACGAGGCGGACGCGGCGCAGGCCGCCGAGTCGGCCGGGCCGCGCGAGGAGGTCTTCGTCCACGACGGCGGGATCACCGAGTTCTGCGAGTACCTCGCGCCGGACCCGGCGGTGACCGACGTGTGGCGGCTCACCGGCTCCGGGCAGTTCACCGAGACGGTGCCGGTGCTCGACGACCGAGGCCACATGACCCCCACCGAGGTGACCCGCGAGTGCGGCGTCGACATCGCGCTGCGCTGGGGCACCGGGTACGACACGAGGTTGCGCTCGTTCGTCAACATCATCGCCACGCCCAAGGGCGGCACCCACGTCGCGGGCTTCGAGCAGGCGCTGCTGCGCACGATCCGCAAGCAGGTCGAGACGCGGTCGCGGGCGCTGAAGGTCGGCAACGACAAGCTCGAGCGCGACGACGTGACGGCGGGGCTCACCGCGGTCGTCACCGTGCGCCTCGCCGAGCCGCAGTTCGAGGGGCAGACCAAGGAGGTGCTCGGCACCGCGGCCGTGCGCGCCATCGTCGCGCGGGTGCTCGACAAGGAGCTGGTCGCGCGGCTGACGTCGACCAAGCGCGACGACAAGGCGCAGAGCACCGCGGTGCTGGAGAAGATCGTCGCGGAGATGAAGGCCCGGGTCTCCGCGCGTCAGCACAAGGAGAATCAGCGGCGCAAGTCGGCGCTGGAGTCCTCGACGCTGCCGACCAAGCTGTACGACTGCCGCACCACCGACGTCGAGCGCACCGAGCTGTTCATCGTCGAGGGAGACAGCGCGATGGGCACCGCGAAGGCGGCCCGTTCGAGTGAGTTCCAGGCGCTGCTGCCGATCCGCGGCAAGATCCTCAACGTGCAGAAGGCCTCGGTGGGCGACATGCTGCGCAACGCCGAGTGCGCGGCGATCATCCAGGTGATCGGCGCCGGCTCCGGGCGCAGCTTCGACGTCGACGCGGCCCGCTACGGCAAGGTCATCATCATGACCGACGCCGACGTCGACGGCGCGCACATCCGCACGCTGCTGCTCACGCTGTTCTTCCGGTACATGCGCCCGCTCGTGGAGGCGGGCCGGGTGTTCGCGGCCGTGCCGCCGCTGCACCGCATCGAGGTCGTCAACAACGGCTCGGCGAAGAACGACCTCATCTACACGTACAACGAGGCCGAGATGCGGCGCACCGTGACGTCGCTGCACAAGCGCGGCAAGCGGATCAAGGAGCCGATGCAGCGCTACAAGGGCCTCGGCGAGATGGACGCCGAGCAGCTGCGCGACACGACGATGGATCCCCGGCACCGGCTGCTGCGGCGGGTGACGCTGGCCGACGCCGAGCACGCCGAGCAGGTGTTCGACCTGCTCATGGGCACCGACGTCGCGCCGCGCAAGGATTTCATCGTCGACTCCGCGCACCGGCTCGACTCCGAGCGCATCGACGCCTGAGGCGGCTCGCACGCCGCACGCGCCCTCGGCGCGTCAGCCGTCGAGCGGCTCGACGTCGTAGTACTGCGACGGGCCGAGCGCGGCTCCGCAGGAGGCGGGCCGGTCGACCGGGTCGGTGCGGGTGCGCACCGCGAGCAGCCGCTTGCGGGCGTGCGGGGCCGGCGGGTGCACGGCGACGACCTGGTGGTCCCGGCGGTGCCGCGGGTCGCCGGGCTGCAGGCTCGCGCCCGTGGAGGCGCGCAGGTCCGCGATGCCCCAGCGGGCGCGGGCGTAGGCGTCGGCGGCCTGCAGCACCGCGGGCAGGTGGGCCAGGCCGCGCAGGTGCGTCGCGTCGCGCAGCGCGTCGGGCAGGGTGCCGGCGGGGGAGTCGAGCAGGTCGCGCCCCGTCGGCTCGTCGAGGCGCGCGAGGGTGACGCCGGAGGGCAGGCCGACGCCGGTCGGGGCGAAGCGGTGACCGCCGGTGTGGGTGCACTCCCAGACGCGGTCGGGCTCCGCGGCGTGGAGCGCGGCGGCCAACGGCAGCCCGCGGAAGGCGCAGCAGCGGTCGCGTTTGGCGTTGGTGCAGACCAGCAGCACGCCGAGACGCTGCGGCCGGAGCCGGGCGACCAGACCGAGCGGCTCGGTCGGCGCGTGCCCGTCGGCGAGCTGCGAAAAGGGCAGCCGCAGCAGCTGCGCCGGGTCGTCGATCTCGCCGGTGAGCAGCAGCGGCGAGCCCTGCGGCATGCCGACGGCGAGGAAGACCCGTCGCGGTCGGCTCGCGCGCCGGCCGTCGTGGACCGGGGCGTCGGCCGACGACCCCGGCTTGCGGATGAGCAGCGTGCGGCCGCCCGCCCGCGCGGTGCGTTCCTCGAGTGCGGCGCCGAGCTCCGGGTCGAGCCGGGAGGCGGTGAGCGCGTTGCGTCCCCACGGCCCGGGCTGTTCGAGCGCGAGCCAGAACGCGGCCTGGGAGGCGGTGCCCCAGGCCGGCAGGTCGCCGTCGTCCCACCGCGCCGAGCAGGACTGCGGCGGCAGGCGCCGCCGGTCGGCGGGGCGAGTCGCTGAGAGTGCCGTCATCGGCGCCAGGTTAGCTCTACCTAACCTGCCGCGCCGACCGAGGGGGCCGACCGAGGGGGACGCCCGAGTGGGCCCACCGAGGGGCCGACCGAGGGCGGCCCGGCTCCGGGCTCGACCTGCTCAGGCTGCGCGCACGCGCCCGCGCATGGCCAGACAGTGGAAGAGCCCGCCGAGCAGGGCGCCGATGATCCAGGCGAAGCCGGCCAGCGGGGCGAGCGCCTCGACCCACACGGTCGCCACGGAGAACACGGCGGCGAGGGCGAAGGCCCCGATCGCCCGCAGGTTCCAGCCGCGGTCGAACCAGTAGGCGCCGTCGGTGCGGGTGGTGTAGAGGTCGGCGAGCACGAGGTGCGAGCGGCGCAGCAGGTAGTAGTCGGCGACGATGATCCCGTACAGCGGCGCCAGCACCGCCCCGAGGGTGTCGACGAAGGTCGGCAGGCCGATCCGCGAGATCGTCGAGACCCAGAGGGCGCCGATGACGAAACCCGCGGCGCCGGTGATGATCCCGGCGGTGCGAAAGCTGATGCGGGCGGGGTTGACGTTGCTCAGCGAGTACGCCGGCGGAATGAAGTTCGCGACGACGTTGATGCCGAGGGTCGCCAGCAGCAGCGTGATCGCCGCGACGATCGTCAGCCACACGTTGTCGGCCTGCCCGACGATCTCGGCCGGGTTCGTCAGCGGCTCGCCCTGACCGCCCTGGTAGACGATGTACGCGCCGGCGGTGATGAACACCGACAGGAACGTGAACAGCGCCAGGCTGATGATCAGGCCCGTCGTGTTGCCCAGCCGCATCGCGGAGTCGGTGCGCACGTTGCGCGCGAAGTCGCCGAAGTTGATGACGACCGCCGCGAAGTAGGCCACCATCGTGCCGACCACCGAGACGAACGCGCCGACGGCCGCGAAGCCGGTGACCTCCGAGTTGGAGAAGACCGAGCCGACGGCGTCGACGAGGCCGGAGCCGGCCCGGCTCCAGATGGCCACGAGCAGCGCGATCATGACGACGTAGACGGCGGGCCCCACGATGTTGAGGAAGCCCGCGATCTTCTCGATGCCGCCGAGGAAGAGGTAGATCTGCAGCGCGGACGCGACGATGTACGACACCCAGTCGACCCACGTCATGCCCAGGAACTGCCCGCCGCCGGGGGTACCGAGCACGGCGTTGAGCGCGAGCGCGACGGCCGTGGAGGCGAAGTACGTCTGCGCGCCGTACCAGAAGATCGCGACGACGGCCCGGACGACCGCCGGGAACTGGGCGCCGTGCACCCCCATCGACGCCCGGGCGAGCACCGGGTAGGGGATCCCGTACTTCACGCTCGGGCGGCCGGCGAGATCGCACAGCACCTTGATGATGAGCCCGGCGAGCAGCACCGCCGCGAACACCCACCAGCCGCTGATGCCCGCGGTGATGAACAGGCTGGCCGCGAGCGTGTATCCGGCCAGCGACTGGATGTCGTTGGACCACACGTTGAAGATCTCGAACCAGCCCCACGTGCGGCCCGAGCGCGGCAGCGGCGCCAGGTCTGCGTTGTAGAGCGCGGGATCGCCCGCGCCGACGGTGGCGGCGGGGTCCTCGCCGTCGACATGAGTGCTCACCGGGACCTCGTTTCTGGGCGGCTCGGGGTCGAAGGAGTCGGGTCGCGACGCCGGCGGGCCGCGTGGCGCGACGCTATGGAACGCCCACCCGGGATGCAAGGGTTCGCCTGCGGATATATCCACCCGAGACTGTGCGATCTGCGCGACCCGGCGAGACCCGGCGCCCATCCGGCGCCCGCGGTCGCGCCGGCGCCGGGGCGTCCAGGCGCGTCGGCTCGAGGGCGATCCGCGGTGCGGCAGGTCACGAGCCGGACACGATTCGGGGTTGAATGCCCACCTTCGTGTGGACGGATGAGCGGCGTGGCGGCACGCTGTGCGCCATGACCGCACAAGACTCCTCCGCGACCGCGGCCCCCGACGAGGGCCGCGGCGGCGAACCCGGCCTCGTCCGGCGGATCGGGCCCGGCCTACTCCTGCTGTTCATCGTCGGCGACATCCTCGGCACCGGCGTCTACGCCCTGACCGGGAAGGTGGCCGCCGAGGTCGGCGGGGCGGTCTGGCTCCCGTTCCTGTGCGCCTTCATCGTCGCGATGCTCACCGCGTGCAGCTACCTGGAACTCGTGACGAAGTACCCGAAGGCCGGCGGCGCGGCCGTCTACACGCATAAGGCCTTCGGGGTGCACTTCATCACGTTCATCGTCGCGTTCACCGTCATGTGTTCGGGCCTGACCTCGGCCTCCAGCGCCTCGAAGGCGTTCGCCGGCAACTTCAACGAGGTCGCCGGGTTCGGCGAGGGGGCGGCCACGCTCATCGTGGCGCTCGCGTTCATGACCGTCATCGCCGCCGTCAACTTCCGCGGCGTCGCCGAGAGCGTCAAGCTCAACGTCGTGCTGACGATCGTCGAGCTCACCGGTCTGCTCATCATCATCGCGATCGGCGCCTGGGCGATCATGCAGGGGATGGGCGACACGTCCCGGCTCACGCAGATCTCCTTCCCCGAGGGGGAGAACGCGTTCGGCGCCGTGACCGCCGCCACCGCGCTCGCGTTCTTCGCGATGGTCGGCTTCGAGGACTCGGTGAACATGGCCGAGGAGACGAAGGACCCGTCGCGGATCTTCCCGAAGATCATGCTCACCGGCCTGACGATCACCGGCGTCATCTACGTGCTCGTCGCGATCTCCTCGGTGACGCTGGTCGCGCCGGCCGACCTCGGCGAGGGGGAGGCGCCGCTGCTCAAGGTCGTCGCCGCCGGCGCCCCGGCCTTCCCGGTCGGCATCTTCGCGTTCATCACGATGTTCGCCGTCGCCAACTCGGCCCTGATCAACATGCTCATGGCCTCCCGACTCCTGTACGGCATGGCGCACGAGGAGGTGCTGCCGCGGCCCCTGGGCAAGGTGCACCCGGGCCGGCGCACCCCGTACGTGTCGATCATCTTCACGACGCTCATCGCGTTCGGTCTCATCTGGTTCGCCGACCTGGCCACCCTCGGTGGCACGACCTCGTTCCTGCTGCTGTGCGTGTTCACGGTCGTCAACATCGCCGTCCTCGTGCTGCGCAAGGACCGCGTGGAGCACAAGCACTTCAAGTGCCCGACGATCGTGGCCGTGCTCGGCGCGATCCTGTGCGCCTACCTCGCCAGCCCCCTGTCGGGTCGCGACGGCCAGGACTACGTCGTCGGCGGCGTCCTGCTCGTCATCGGCATCGTGCTGTGGGCGCTGACGTGGTTCGTCAACCGCGCCGTCTACTCCAAGCCGACGTACGCGCACCACCCCGAGGCGCTCGGCGGCAACGTCGACGACGACGTGCGCTGAACCCCCTGGGGGCGGCAGGATCTGACGGACAGGGGTCCGTCACACCCGGAACGCCCCAGAACGCCCCCAGGAGCCGATGTGGCCGGTCGCGACACCGCGCGCACCATGCTCGCCGCGAGCGGGCTCACGGTGCTCGGGGCCATCGCGCCCTTCCTGCTCGGCGCCCAGGCCGTGCTCATCCAGCGCGACCTGGGCTTCGGGCCGGCCCGCCTCGGCCTGGCCGTCAGCGTCTTCTTCGCGACGGCGGCGCTCGCGACGATCCTCGGAGTCGGTGCGCTGCTGCGGCTCGGACCGCGCCTCGGGCTCGTGCTCGCCGGCACGCTCGTGGCCCTCGGCCACGCCGTCATCGGCCTCCTCGCCCAGAGCTGGTGGGCGCTGGTCGCCGCGATGGCCGTACTCGGGCTCGCCAACGCCGCGTGCCAGGGCAACGCCAACGCGGCCGTCGCCACCGCCCTGCCCTCGCACCGGCGCGGCCTGGGGTTCGGGATCAAGCAGAGCGCGGTGCCGGCCGCGATCATGTTCGGCGGTCTGGCCGTGCCCACGACCACCGTGCTGTTCGGGTGGCGCAGCACGTTTCTCATCGTCGGCGCGGTCGGCCTGGTCGTCATCCTCGTCGGGCTGCTGCGTCCGCCGCCGCCCGCGCCCGACTCCGCGAAGGCGGGCGACGCGCCGGCGGACCGGGCGCCCCGCGGCCCGCTGCTGCTGTGCGGGGTCGCGATCACGTTCGCCAGCGCCAGCGCCAACTTCCTCGGGGCCTACCTGGCGAGTTGGGCGCACGACGTGGGCCTGAACGTCGAGCAGGCGGGTCTGCTGCTGGCGGTCGGTTCCGGCAGCTCGGTGCTCATGCGCATCCTGCTCGGGCACCGCGCCGACCACCGCTACGGGGCCAACCTGCCGATCGTCGCCGGCATGATCCTCACCGGGGCCGCGTGCCTGGCCCTCATCGGCGCGCTGCCGCACGTTTGGGCCGTCGTCGTCTTCGGTTTCCTCGCCTTCGCGATCGGCTGGTCGTGGCCGGGGCTGTTCCTGTTCGCCGTCGCGCGGGTCGGCCGTGACTCGCCGACCCAGGCATCCTCGGTGATCCAGGCGGGAGCCTTCGTCGGCGGCGCGCTCGGGCCCGCGCTGTTCGGTCTCGTCGTCTCCGCCGTCGGGTTCGAGGTCTCCTGGTACGTGGCGTCGTTCGCGTTCCTCGTCGCCGCCGCCCTGGTGCTGGCGGCGCGACACGGCTTCCGGCTCGACCTGCGCAACCGGCCTCCCGCGCAGCCGTTCGGGTACGGCGGCGGGCACGACGCGCCGCGGTTCACCACGGATCCGCCGCTGTAGGGCGCCGCTCGCGGGCCGGGGGGTCACCAACCGCGGACGTCGTGGACCGCCTACCGGGGCGGTTCCGCTGGCAATATCAGCCCATGGCCTCCTCCTACGTCCTCGCGATCGACCAGGGCACGACCAGTTCGCGTGCCATCGTCTTCGACCACGACGGGCGGCTCGTCGCCACCGGGCAGTTGGAGCACGAGCAGATCTTCCCCCGCGCCGGGTGGGTCGAGCACGACCCGATGGAGATCTGGAAGAACGTGCGGGAGGCGGTGGCGCAGGCCCTCGCCCGCGCCGACGTCAACCGCGATCAGATCGAGGCGGTCGGCATCACCAACCAGCGCGAGACGACCGTCGTGTGGGACAAGAACACCGGCAAGCCGGTCCACAACGCGATCGTCTGGCAGGACACCCGCACCCAGAAGATCTGCGACCGTCTCGCGCAGGACGGCGGCATCGACCGGTTCAAGGACCGCACCGGGCTGCCGCTGGCGACGTACTTCGCCGGCCCGAAGATCGCGTGGATCCTCGAGAACGTCAAGGGCGCTCGCAAGGCCGCGGAGGCCGGTGACCTGCTGTTCGGCACCACCGACTCCTGGGTGGTGTGGAACATGACCGGCGGCACGAGGGGCGGCATCCACATCACCGACGTCACCAACGCCTCCCGCACGATGCTCATGAACATCGACACCCTCGACTGGAACGAGGACATCTGCGCGACGATGGGCGTGCCGCCGTCGATGCTGCCGGCGATCAAGTCCTCCTCGCAGGTCTACGGCGAGGGCCGGGAGCGGGGCGTGCTGGCGGGCCGCCCGATCGCCGGCATCCTCGGCGACCAGCAGGCCGCGACCTTCGGCCAGGCGTGTTTCCAGCGCGGCATGGGCAAGAACACGTACGGCACCGGCTCCTTCATGCTCATCAACACCGGCCGGGAGGCGGTGCGCAGCAAGAACGGGCTGCTGACGACCGTCGCGTACCAGGTCGGCAGCCGCGACCCGGTGTACGCCCTCGAGGGCTCGATCGCGGTCACCGGCTCCCTCGTGCAGTGGGTGCGCGACAACCTCGGGCTCATCGGCAGCGCCGAGGAGATCGAGACCCTCGCGCTGAGCGTCGACGACAACGGCGGCGCGTACTTCGTGCCCGCGTTCTCGGGGCTGTTCGCGCCGTACTGGCGCCCGGACGCCCGCGGCGCCCTCGTCGGCCTGACCCGCTACGTCACCAAGGGCCATCTCGCGCGGGCGGTGCTGGAGGCGACGGCGTTCCAGACCGCGGAGGTCGTGCACGCGATGAACGCCGACGCGACCGTCGAGCTCAAGGAGCTCAAGGTCGACGGCGGCATGACCGCCAACGAGACGCTCATGCAGTTCCAGGCCGACATCCTCGGCGTCGACGTCGTGCGCCCGGAGGTCACCGAGACGACCGCGCTCGGCGCCGCGTACGCCGCCGGCATCGCGGTCGGCTACTGGGACGGGCAGAAGGACGCCGCCGCCAACTGGCGCGAGGGCGAACGCTGGCGCCCCCGCATGAAGCCCGCCGAGCGCGAGCGGCTGCTGCGCAACTGGAAGAAGGCCGTCACCAAAACCCTCGACTGGGTCGACGACGACGTGCTGTGAGCGGCCGCGACCGGTCGAACGGCGACCAACCGTGGCCCGCATCTGCTGGGCTTCTCCGGTCTGATGTGGCAGCGGCTACCGCGCTGGAACATCTGATGTGGCAGCGGCTACCGCGCTGGAACACCTCGGAGAGCGGCTGACAGACTGGCGGGCATGACCTCTCCCGCCTCCCTCGACTGGATCCGCCGGCTGGTCTCCATCGACACGACCAGCCGCGATTCGAACCTCGAGCTCATCGACGTCGTCGCCGCCCACCTGCGCGAGCACGGACTGGAGCCGCACATCTTTCCCGACGAGACCGGTGCCAAGGCCAATCTCGTCGTGACGATCCCGGCCGCCGACGGGTCGGTCTCCGGCGGAGTGCTGCTGTCGGGGCACACCGACGTCGTGCCCGTCGACGGGCAGGAGTGGAGCAGCGACCCCTTCGACGCGCAGGTGCGCGACGGCCGCCTCTACGGCCGCGGCACCGCCGACATGAAGGCGTTCAGCGCGGTCGTGCTGCACCTGCTCCCGCAGCTGCGGGAGGCCGAGCTGACCGAGCCGATCCACCTCGCGCTCTCCTACGACGAGGAGGTCGGCTGCCTCGGCGGCGCGCACATCGTCAAGCAGATCGCCGACCTCGGGCTCGCCCCGCGCGCCGCGATCGTCGGGGAGCCGACGAGCATGCGGGTCATCAAGGCCCACAAGTCGATGAACGTGCTGCGCGTGACCTTCGGTGGCGTCGCCGCGCACTCCTCGCTGACCAGCGAGGGCGTCAACGCCGTCGAGTACGCGGCCCGCCTCATCACCTACCTGCGGGACCGCGCCGACGAGTGGCGCACCCAGGGCCCGTTCGACGACGCCTTCGTCGTGCCGTACACGACGGCCAGCGTCAACATGGTCTCCGGCGGCACCGCGAACAACATCGTGCCGCAGCGCTGCGAGGTGACCTGCGAGTTCCGCACGATCGGCGCAGTCGACCCCGCCGACGTCATCGCCGACGTGCGCGCCCGCGCCGCCGAGCTGGAGGCGCAGATGCGCGCCGAGAACGAGCGCGCCTCGGTCCGCGTCGACGTGATCGCCCAGGTGCCCGGTCTCGACGCCGCCCCCGACACCCCCGCCGGTCGGCTCGCGCTCTCCCTCGGCGCGCTCGACTGCGACGACAAGGTCACGTACGGCACGGAGGCGGGCCAGTTCGCCGGCTCCGGCATCGAGACCGTCGTGTGCGGCCCGGGTGACATCGCCCAGGCCCACGGCCCCGACGAGTACATCGAGCTGAGCCAGATCGAGGCCTGCGAGGCCTTCGTGCTGCGGCTCGTGCAGCAGCTCACGCAGGGTGCGGAGAACGCCCGGTGAGCTCCGCGCAGCACGTGCAGTGGGCCCCCGACCAGCGGCGCACCGCCCGCAAGGCGGTCGTCGCCGCCTCCCTGGGTAACGCCCTGGAGTGGTTCGACATCATCGTCTACGCCTTCATGGCGCCGGTGATCAGCAGGCTGTTCTTTCCCGAGCTGCCCGACCCGTGGGGGCTGGTCATCACCTTCGGGCTGTTCGGCGTCTCCTACCTCATCCGACCGATCGGCGCGATCGTGCTCGGCGCGTACGGCGACAAGCACGGCCGCAAGGCGGCGCTCACCCTGACGATCGCCCTCATGACCCTCGGGGTGGCGCTCATGGCGTTCGCGCCGACGTACGCCGCCATCGGCATCGGCGCGCCGCTGCTCATCGTCGTCTCCCGGCTCATCCAGGGCTTCTCCGCCGGCGGCGAATTCGGCTCCGCGACGGCCTTCATGACCGAGAACGCCCCCGACCGCAAGGCCTTCTACGCCTCCTGGCAGGTGGCCACCCAGGGCGCGTCGATGTTCATGGCGGCCACGGCCGGATTCCTGCTCAACACGCTCGTCGACCAGCAGACGCTGCACGACTGGGCGTGGCGGCTGCCGTTCGTCTTCGGCATGCTCATCGGCCCGGTCGGCCTGTGGATCCGTCTGCACATGGACGACACCCCGGAGTTCGCGCAGTCGACCACGGACGACTCGCCGCTGGCGACGACCTTCCGGCGGCACTTCCCGCTCGTGCTCACCGCGGCCGCCTGCGTCGGCCTGGCGACGATGAGCGTCTACCTCATCACGTACCTGCCGACGTTCGCGCAGCGCAACCTCGGGCTGCCGCCGTGGAGCGGGTACGCGGGCGCGCTGGTGGCCGGCCTCATCGCGCTCGTCGGGTCGCCGTTCATCGGCATGCTCGCCGACCGCATCGGCCAGACCCGCATCATGCTCACCGCGGCGGTCGTCGGGCTCGTCGTGGCCTACCCGATGTTCGCCCTGCTCACCGGCGCGCCGAGCGTGACCACGCTCATCGTCGCCGAGATCGTCATCGGCGCACTCATGGCCGCGTACTTCGCGCCCCTGCCGTCCCTGCTCGCGGCGATGTTCCCGGTGCAGGTACGCACGACCGGCATGTCGCTGGCGTACAACATCGGCGTGACGCTGCTCGGCGGGTTCGCCCCGACGATCCTCGCGTGGCTCGTCACCTACAACCTGCAGGCGCCGAGCTTCTACTACATCGCGGTCGCGCTGCTCTCCATCGCCGGGCTCCTCATCGCCCGGCGGGTGTACGGGCAGCGCTGAGCAGAGTTCTGCGCCGGTCGAACAGGACTCGACCGGCGCAGAACTCTCAGTCGACGAGCCGGTAGTCACCGGCGCTCGACAGGGCGGCCGCGACGGCCTCCCGGTCGACCGATGCCGACTCCTGGTGCTTGATGACGAGGGTCGCGGTGGGCGCGTCGGTGATCTCGAACGTCGCCTGCCCCATGCCCTGGTCGGCGAAGATGTCGTACAGGGGTTGCAGCGCCTTCTTCACGTCGTCGTCGGTGCGCACGCCGGCCACCTGCAGCTGCGTCTCGGCGATTCTGATGTCGTCGTTCACCTAGATCCTTCCGTTGAAGGCCTGCATCGAGGAGTCCTCGCGGGTGCCGCCCTGACCGTCGCCGAAGACCGAGTAGTCCGCGATCCAGTGCACGGAGCGGACCCACTTGACCATCTTGTAGCCGTGCCCCGACTCGATGCGGGCCCGGGCGGGTCCGCCAAGGTACTCCTCGATCGGGTGCCCGTTGCGCTCGTACGCGAGGATCGTGTCGTCCTCGGCGAGCATCCCGAGATCGATGCAGGCGTAGAAGGGTTCGCGCGGGCGGTTGTCGTACATCTTCTGCGCCAGGCCGTACGACTCGATCATCACGTAGTTCGCACCGTCGGGCTTCGGGCCGAGCTGG
>JBDIAM010000040.1:0-16375 GCA_039812445.1 Piscicoccus intestinalis
GCGGCGTGGCCGTCATCAAGGCGGGCGCGGCCACCGAGGTCGAGCTCAAGGAGCGCAAGCACCGCATCGAGGACGCGGTTCGCAACGCGAAGGCCGCCGTCGAGGAGGGCATCGTCGCCGGTGGTGGCGTGGCCCTCATCCAGGCGGGCGACGCCGCGTTCGGCAAGCTGCAGCTCACCGGCGACGAGGCGACCGGCGCGAACATCGTCAAGGTCGCCATCGAGGCGCCGCTGAAGCAGATCGCCGTCAACGCCGGCCTCGAGGGCGGCGTCGTGGCGGAGAAGGTGCGCCACCTCACCCCGGGCGAGGGCCTGGACGCCGCGACCGGCGAGTACGTCGACCTCATCAAGGCCGGCATCATCGACCCGGCCAAGGTGACCCGTTCGGCGCTGCAGAACGCCGCGTCGATCGCCGCGCTGTTCCTCACCACCGAGGCCGTCATCGCCGACAAGCCGGAGAAGGCCGCCGCGCCTGCCGGTGGCGGCGACGAGATGGGTGGCATGGGCGGCATGGGCTTCTGATCGGCCCAGTTCGCATCACGTCTCGAAGGCCCCGGCGTCGCGCCGGGGCCTTCGGCGTGCCCGGCTCCGGGTGCTCGGCCGGGGTGCCCGGCTCCGGGTGCTCGGCCCGGGTGCTCGGCCCGAGTGCCCGGGGGTCGGCACGCAGGCTGTCTGGGTAGGCTGCGCTCGCCGGGTCGCCGGCATCGTCTGCTTCAGCTCAGAAGGGACCCACCAGTGAGCGACGCACCCCTGCCCCGCGGAATCCAGCACATCGGTGTGACCGTGCCCGACCTCGACGCGGCCACCCGCTTCTTCGCCGAGGGACTCGGCGCCGAGATCGCCTACGACGGGTTGACCACCGACGACGAGCCCCGCCGCGGGCCGGAGGTCGAGCGTCAGCTCGGGTTGCCCCCGGGCGCCGCGATCCACCGGCAGCGGATGTTCGTCATCGGGCAGGGGCCCGGGCTGGAGGTCTTCGAGATCTCCGGGCAGCAGCGGCCCGCCTCCGGGTTGGCGGACCTCGGCCTCAACCACATCGCGCTCTACTGCGACGACATCGAGGGCTCGCTGGACCGGCTCGTCGCCGCCGGCGGCGAGGCGCTGTCGGAGGTGCACGGCAACAGCCGCCACGAGGACTCGCCGGGCAACGGCAGCGTCTACGTCAAGGCGCCGTGGGGCATGCTCATCGAGCTGCAGACGATCCCGAACGGGCACTACTACGGCCCGGATTCGCAGGCGCAGGTGTGGATGCCGCAGCCGCGCCGGTAGCCGTATCCCCGCTTTGCGAAACGGTCAGGGGAGGATGTCGCCGCTCGTGAGGTAGCGATGCAGGAGGCGGTTCTCCACCCGCCAGCGCCCCCAGTCGCGTGATATTCGGAGCCGATCCGCGTAGGTTTCGCGGTCGGCGCGGGCCACGTCGGCCTGCGTGATGACCGGTCCCTCCGAGGCGTCCACGCCTGCTGGCCGACGGTCGGACCGGGTTGTCCGCCGGTCCTGGGTCGTCTCTGGATCAGTGAGCGGCGGGCCGGGTCCTATCCTGGGCGGGCCATGATCCTCATCGACCCGCCGGTCTGGCCCTTCCGTGGTCGGCTGTTCAGCCATCTCGCGAGCGACACCTCGATCGCGCAGCTGCACGACTTCGCCGTGCGCGCCGGGCTGCACCCGCGCTCCTACGATGGCGACCACTACGACGTGCCGGCCGAACGCTACGACGAGGTCGTCGCCGCGGGGGCGCTGCCGGTGACCAACCGCGAGCTGCTCGCGGCCGTGCGCGCCGCCGGGTTGCGGTTCCGCAAGCGGCGCGGGGAGCGGCCGGTGGCGAGCATTCCCGACGGGTTGCCGTTCCTGCGAGAGCCGCACGTGGCCGAGATGCTCACGTCGTCGTTCGACCCGCCCGCGGACTCGACGTTCGCGGCGGTGACGTTCGTGACCGACTCCGGTGACCGGCTCCTGCTGGTGGGGAGCCCGAAGCGCGGCGGTTGGGAGGCCCCCGGCGGCTGGCGCGAGCCGGGGGAGAGCGCGCGGGAGGCGGCCGTGCGCGAGGTTGCCGAGGAGACCGGGGTGCGCCTCGACCCGGGGAACCTGGCGCCGTTCGGGTACGAGCGGATCCGGTTCGCGGCGCCTCCGGCGCACCCGCGGCTGAGCCAGACGTGTCACGTCGCGGTGTTCACCGCCCGCGTCGAGGCCCTCGGCATCGACGGCATCGGCCCCGAGGGTCAGCCGATCGTCTGGGCCGACGCGCAGGCCGTCGCCGACCGCTGCGCCACCGCCCCCTGGTACCCCCTCCTCGACCGACACCTCCACCCCTGAGCCACCCTGGCCCACGACAATCACCTCGCCGAAGGCTGCCCTTTCGGTCCAGGGCTCGTGCTGCAACCCTAGCCCTCGGCCGAAAGGGCAGCCTTCGGCCGAATGGGGGTGGGGCCGAAGCGCCGAAGGTGGGGCCGGCGTCAGGGGTGGGGGGTGAGTTCGCGGGCGAGGTTGGCGCGGGCAGGGCTCTCCCAGGGGCGGGCGGCGCTGGTGACATACAGGCGCGGGCGGTCGAGCAGGTCGCGCAGGATCGCGCCGCGGCCGGCGGCGAAGTCGGAGTCGGGCACGTGGGCGTACTCGGTGCGCACCTGCGCGACGTAGCGGTCGTACCGGTCCGGGGGCGCCGACAGAATCCACAGGTCCGCGTCGAGGAGGCAGCCCGCGGCCGGGTCGCCCGGCGCGGCGCGGTGCTCGGCGGTCGCCTCGACGAGCCGGGCCACGTCGTCGGCGACCCGCGGCGGCTCGCCCGCGGCGCCGAGCACCCGACGGGCCAGGGCCGCGCTCGCCGCCTCGTTGTCGGCGGCCCGCGGGTCGTAGACCGCGTCGTGGAACCACAGCGCGAGCCGGGCCGTGCGCGCCCGCTCGCCGGTCACCGCCTCGGCCCGCAGCAGCGTCTCGAGCGCAGCCCAGGCCTCCCGCAGGTGCTCGACCGTGTGATAGGCGCGGTGCGGCTCGTCGTAGCGGGCCAGCACCGCCTCCGCGTGGCGCCCGAGGTCCGCGCGCACCTGCATCGACAAGGCGGCAGGAGAGGGAGCCGGGCCGGCGTCGGCGCTCATCGCGGCACGCCGCTCAGCGGGGGCCGGCGGCGTCGTCGGAGACGTCCCAGCCCGCCTCCCGCAGCAGCTGAGAGACGCGGCGCAGCTCGTCGTCGCTGGCGAGTTCGTCGGTGATGCGCAGGTAGCCGACGCCGACGTCGATGCGGTCGGCGGGCACGAGGCCGCGGGCGACGAGTTCGCGCCCGAGCTGGCGGGCCTCCTCGTCGGAGAGCCGCCGGCGCAGCAGGGCGAACAGCGGCACGTAGTCGCGTTCGGGGATGCCGTTGGGGTAACCGGCGCGCAGCCAGTCGACGATGCGTTGAATCGGGGCGAGCATACGGAGAGTCTTTCTGCGGTCGGTGCAGCGAGGCGGCGGGTCGGTGGGGTCGGCGCCACGGGTTCGAGCTCCGACGTGAAGGTTTCGCAGGCGGGCGGGGCAGACGGTCGGATCGGCCGGCGGGTCGAGCACGAACGAGCCGGTCGCGCACGACGGCGGCCCACCCGGCGTTCGCCGAGTGGGCCCACCGCGTCGTGTCGACCGATCGTCAGTGCTGACCCACGGGATTAGGGTCCAACGGCCAACCGCCCTGCGCCAGTCTCACCGACACGCGGACGATGTCGTCGCTCGCGGGGCGCTCGTGGATGGCGGCGCGGATGGCCTGGCCGATCTCCTCCTGCGACGCCTGCACGCGGCCGCTGTCGATCATGCGACGGGCGATGTCGTCGACCTCGCTCTCGGTGAGGGCGCGGTGCAGGATGCCGAACAGGGCGACGTAGTCGTGCTGCGGAACCCCGTCGGGGTAGCCCGCGCGCAGCCAGGTCACCACGCGGGACAGTACGCCGCGTGGCGTGTCGGGGGGTGTGGTCATGGCTCCTGCGCTCACTTGTCGACGATCGTCGGGTAGATGTGCTCGAAGCTGACGGCGAAGCCGAAGCCGGAGCCGAGGATGACCGTGATGCCCAGCGCGATGAACAGGAAGACGAACGCGAAGCACACGTAGGAGGCGGCGACGCCGAGCCGGTGGTGGCCCCCGCCCGGGCCCTCGCCGTTGCCGTAGGCGAGGGTGCGCATGCCGACGGCGAACAGGGCGGGCAGGCCCGCGCCGAGGATGAGTCCGGCGAGCAGCACCTGCCAGATGGCGTTGAAGAACAGGGTGAGCAGCGTCATCGTCGGATCCTTCAGGTCGTCGTGTCGGTGTGCTGCGGTCGGTCGGCGGGGTGCGCGCCGGCGATCTCGTCGACGGGCGGTTCGGCGCCCTGCGGGCCGGTCACAGTGTCGGGGTTCTCCCAGTCGTCGTTGACGTTGCCGGCGTGCACCGGCTTGCGACGCGAGTGGTGCACCATGTAGCCGGACATGCCCACCAGCAGCAGGAAGATCACCAGCGGGCCGAACGGCTCGCCGAGGGCGTGCCCGATGAGGAACATGACGGCGCCGACGAGGGCCGCGGCGGGCAGCGTGATGAGCCACGCGACCGCCATGCGCCCGGCCACTCCCCAGCGCACCTCGGCGCCCTTGCGGCCGAGGCCGGTGCCGAGGATCGAGCCGGTGGCCACGTGGGTCGTCGACAGCGCGAAGCCCAGGTGGCTGGAGGTGAGGATGACTGCGGCCGACGAGCTTTCGGCGGCCATGCCCTGCGGTGAGGAGATCTCGACGAGGCCCTTGCCGAGGGTGCGGATGATCCGCCAGCCACCCATGTACGTGCCGAGGGCGATCGAGGAGGCGCAGGCGATCTTCACCCACCACGGGATCGACCCCAGGTCGGTCCATTCCCCGGTGGCGATGAGGGCCAGGGTGATGACGCCCATCGTCTTCTGCGCGTCGTTGGTGCCGTGCGCGAGCGAGACGAGGGAGGCGGTGCCGATCTGACCCCAGCGGAACCCGCCCTCGCGGAACCGGTTGCCGATGCCGTCGGTGATCCGGTACACGAGCCAGGTGCCGCACATCGCGACGATCGCGGCGATGACGGGCGAGACCAGCGCCGGCAGGATGACCTTGCCGACCACGCCGTCGAGCTTGGTGCCGTCGCCCATCCAGTTGACGCCGCCGAACCCGAGCGCCGCGATGCCGGAGCCGATGAGCCCGCCGAAGAGGGCGTGGCTCGAACTCGACGGGAGCCCGAGCAGCCAGGTGAGCAGGTTCCACACGATGCCGCCGATGAGGCCGGCGAACACGATGAGGAGCAGGAATCCGCCTCCGTCCGCGATGAGTTCGGGATTCGGGGCGCCGGAGTGGTCCTGGATCTTGATGACGGCGTTCGTCACCGTGAGGGCCACCTCGACCGACAGGAACGCGCCGACGAGGTTGAGGATCGCCGACAGGATGACGGCGGTCTTCGGCTTGAGGGCGCCGGTGGCGATCGAGGTCGCCATGGCGTTGGCCGTGTCGTGGAAGCCGTTGGTGAAGTCGAACGCCAGGGCCGTCGCGACGACCAGCGCCAACACGATGAAGGTGATGTCCACGGCGAACATCCTGGCCCCGCTTCGAGGCCCGACATCCCGCCGCACAGGGTCATTTGCACGATTCGGCACTGCGACGAGCATCGTTGCCGGAGCGGTTCTTTCGGAGTTCACCGACAATTCATGCGGAGCCGGGCCGGTGACCTAACGCGAGTCAGGCCCGTCGTCGAGCACCGGCCATCCTGCCTCCCGCAGGAGCCGGCAGACGCGCGCGATCTCCTCGCTGCTCGGCAGCTGGTCGGTGATCCGCAGGTAGCCGACGGCCACGTCGAGGCGGTCGGCGGGCACGAGGCCGTGGGCCACGAGACGCTCCCCGAGCTCCCGGGTCTCGTCGTCGGACAGGCGACGGCCCAGGAGCGCGACCAACGGCAGGTAGTGCCGCTCGGGGATGCCGTGCGGGTACCCCGAGCGCAGCCAGGCGACCATGCGCTGCAGACGGGTGATCACGTGGGTTCCCGGTGGCGGCGGCAGTGCCCCGCGGGGGCTACTTCTCCACCAGGGTAGGAACGATGTGCTCGAAGCTCACCGCGTAACCGAAACCGCTGGAGACGATGATGAGGATGCCGAGCGCGATCGCGCACAGCACGAGCCCGAAGCACAGCGCGGACACCGCGGTGCCGGCCGGGTGGTGGGCACCGTCCGGACCCTCGCCGTGGCCGTAGGCCAGGGCGCGCATGCCGACGGCGAACAGCGCGGGCAGGCCGGCGCCGATGACGAGTCCGAGGCCGAGGACCTGGGCGATGGACGAGGCGAACAGGGACAACATCGTGGATCGTCCTCTCAGCGGCCCGTGGGGGCGTCGCGGGTCGTGGTCTCGGTGGAGTCGGGTCCGTCGCCCGCCCCGACGGCGGCGCGGGTGTCGTCCCACTCGTCGTTGACGTTGCCGGCGTTCACCGGCTTGAGGTTGGCGTGCCAGACCATGTAGCCGGCCAGCGCGCACAGGATCGCGAAGATGACCATCGGGCCGGCGAGGCCGCCGATCGTGTTGCCGATGAGGAACATCACCGCGCCGACGAGTCCCGCGGCGGGCAGCGTGATGAGCCAGGCGAGCATCATCCGGGCGGCGACGCCCCAGCGCACCTCGGCGCCCTTGCGGCCGAGGCCGGTGCCGAGGATCGAGCCGGTGGCCACGTGGGTCGTCGACAGCGCGAAGCCCAGGTGGCTGGAGGTGAGGATGACTGCGGCCGACGAGCTTTCGGCGGCCATGCCCTGCGGTGAGGAGATCTCGACGAGGCCCTTGCCGAGGGTGCGGATGATCCGCCAGCCACCCATGTACGTGCCGAGGGCGATCGAGGAGGCGCAGGCGATCTTCACCCACCACGGGATCGACCCCAGGTCGGTCCATTCCCCGGTGGCGATGAGGGCCAGGGTGATGACGCCCATCGTCTTCTGCGCGTCGTTGGTGCCGTGCGCGAGCGAGACGAGGGAGGCGGTGCCGATCTGACCCCAGCGGAACCCGCCCTCGCGGAACCGGTTGCCGATGCCGTCGGTGATCCGGTAGACGAGCCAGGTGCCGCACATCGCGACGATCGCGGCGATGACGGGCGAGGCCAGCGCCGGCAGGATGACCTTGCCGACGACGCCGTCGAGCTTGCTGCCGTCGCCCATCCAGTTGACGCCACCGAAGCCGAGGGCCGCGATGGCGGAGCCGACGAGGCCGCCGAAGAGGGCGTGGCTCGAGCTCGACGGGAGTCCGAGCAGCCAGGTGAGCAGGTTCCACACGATGCCGCCGATGAGGCCGGCGAAGACGATGAGGAGCAGGAACTGCCCGCCTCCGGCGAGCAGTTCTGCGCGGGGGGCGCCGCTCTTGTCCTGGATGCGCACGACCGCGTTGGTGACGGTGAGCGCGACCTCCACGGACAGGAAGGCCCCGACGAGGTTGAGGATCGCCGACAAGGTGACGGCGACCTTGGGCTTGAGCGCACCGGTCGCGATCGAGGTTGCCATCGCGTTGGCGGTGTCGTGGAAGCCGTTGGTGAAGTCGAACGCCAGCGCCGTCACGACGACGAGCACCAGCACGAGGAAGGTGATGTCCACCTCTTTATGATTGCGCGTCCGAACGGGTCCGGTTAGCGAGAGGACCCATCGTAGACGGTTTTCTTGCGCGAAAGTTCGGCCTAGTCTCAGTTCACCTGCGCGTCACCGGCTCCCCGGCCGGAGCGCGGGCTCGAGCGCGGTGCTGAGCACGGATCACCCCGGTCAGGGCGCTCCCGGCGAGCGAATGCAGCCGGGCGAGCGGGCCGTCTCCGAGCCCATGGCCTGCGCGATCGACGGTACCGCCGGTGGATTCGACGTGAACCGCAGGCATGTTGGTGCCAGCGCGTCAGATGCCCGATTAAGTCCGATCGGAGACGGTGCGGCCGGGTGCCGCCGTGCTGGCACCCGGCCGCGCGGGGTCCGTACGGTCAGGAACCCTGTCGTTCTGCGAGGGTCGCCTGCATGTCCTGGCGCGTTCCGTTGCGCACGATCGTCAACTTCACCTGGCTGTCGACGTCGCGCTCGCGGACCTGGGCGACGAGCCCCTCCCAGCTGTCGACGGGCTCGTCGTCGATCGCGACGACGGCATCGCCGGGCTGCAGCCCGATCTGGGCGGCCGGGCTGCCGGGGGTCACCCGCTCGATGATCGCGGCCGCGCGCTGGGCGTCGCCGTCGCGCACGTACCCGCCGCGCCCGGTGAGCCCGATGTACGGGTGACGCACGGTGCCCGACGAGAGGATCTGGGCGCTCACCGAGCGGGCCTCGTTGACCGGGATCGCGAAGCCGATGCCGATGTTGCCGCCGTCCTGGGAGGTCTGGGCGATCGAGGAGTTGATGCCGACCAGCTGCCCGGAGGAGTTGACGAGCGCGCCGCCGGAGTTGCCCGGGTTGATCGCGGCCGAGGTCTGGATCGCGTTCGTCACGACGTACTCGCCGCCGCTGCCGAGCGGGCTGTCGCCGCCGCCGGCCGCCTGGGTGGTGACCGGCCGGTTCAGCGCGCTGACGATGCCGGTGGTCACGGTGCCGGCGAGCCCGAGCGGGTTGCCTACGGCCATGACCGGCGAGCCGACCTGCAGCTGACTGTCGTTGCCCATGGTGATCGGGGTGAGGTCGCCGGGGGCGTCGTCGAGCTTGAGCACGGCGAGGTCGGTGCTGGGATCGGTGCCGACGACCGAGGCCCGATAGGCGCGCTTGTCGTTGAGCGTGACGAGGATGGCCGAGCCACCGCCGCTGCCCGCGGCGACGACGTGGTTGTTCGTGACGATGTGGCCCTCGGCGTCGAGGATGACGCCCGAGCCCTGGCCGCCCTGCCCGGTGTTCGACCCGATGGTGATGGAGACGACGCTCGGCGCGACCGCCGCGGCCGTCGCGACCCAGTCGGGCGCCGAGGCGTTCGCCTGCTGCACCGGCGGGTTGCCCGCGGGCCAGCGCTGCGCCCCGCTCGCTGAGTTGGCCGCCTGGTCCGAGGAGGTGGCCGGGGCCAGCAGGTACGCGCCGGTGCCGCCGCCGACGAGCAGCAGCGCCGCGAGCCCGCCGACCACCAGCGGCACCCGGGAGGAGGCGCGACGCGGGCGGGCGGGGCCGGCGCCGGCCGGAGCCAGCCCGGGCGCGCCCTGCTCGAACGCGCGCGCCCCCGAGGCGGACTGCTCGTCGGCCCCGAAGCGGGCGTACGGGCCGTAGATCGGGCCAGTCGAGCCGCCGGTCGAGCCGCCCGTCGAGGCGCCGGTGGAGCCGGTGCCGTCGCCGTGGCCGGGGCCGGAGGGTGCGGAACCCCCTGCGGCCGAACGGTCTTCGTATCCCGAGTAGGCGTCCTGACCGGAGGGGCGGGAGCCGGCGTAGCCGTGCGATCCGGCAACGCCGTACGGCGGGGTGTCGCCGGGCGCGTGCCACAGCGGGGCGGTGGCGTCGTTCTGGGACCGGTCGGCCCACACGGAGTCGGGCCCCGCGCCCGGGCTGTCGGCGCCGTCGGATCGCGGTGCGTCGAAGCGCTCGGGGCCCGGATCGGACTCCGAGGGCCTGTCGGACTCGCCGGAGTGTCCGGGTCGGTTCTCGCTCATCGGTGCCTCTCCTTGCACGCCACGTCGGGCAATGGTGCACAGTTCATCACGCGGTTTTCCATCAGGGCTCCACACCGCCTGTCAACGCGCTGGGCGCGGCGGCCGCGGGGGCCGAGCGGGGCAGGTCGACGAGGAATGTCGCACCGCCTCCGGGAGTCGGGGCCACGCCGACCCGGCCGCCGTGGGCCTCGACGATC
The DNA here is from genome assembly GCA_039812445.1 of Piscicoccus intestinalis. Classification (GTDB taxonomy): domain Bacteria; phylum Actinomycetota; class Actinomycetes; order Actinomycetales; family Dermatophilaceae; genus Kineosphaera; species Kineosphaera intestinalis_A. The sequence goes on from JBDIAM010000040.1 coordinate 9,753, forward strand.
GCGGCGACGATGGCCAGCCCGAGTCCGTGGCCGCCCTGCGCGCGGCGCCCGCGGGCCGGGTCCTTGCGGAAGAAGCGTTCGAAGACGCGCGGCGCGTCCTGCGCCGGGATGCCGTCGCCGTGGTCGCGCACCTCCAGGCACACCCGCTCGCCGGCGCCGCCGACGGCGACCTCGACGGGGGTGCCCGGCGGGGTGTGGGTGAGGGCGTTGGCGAGCAGGTTGGTGACGACCTGCCGCAGCCGGGCCTCGTCGCCGCGCAGCACTGCCGGCGCCAGGCCCGACTCCTCGAGCCCGACGAGCCGGATCGTGCGGTCGCCCTCGCGGGCGCGGGCGTCCTGCACCGCGTCGCCGGCGACGACCGTCAGATCGACGCTGGTCAGCTCCATCGGCCGCCGGTTGTCCATGCGGGCGAGGGTGAGTAGGTCTTCGACGAGACCGGACATGCGGGTCGCTTCGTCTTCGATGCGCCGCATCGCGCCGGCGGTGGCCTCGGGCGAGGCGGCGGCGCCCTGCCGGTACAGCTCGGCGTAGCCGCGCACGGTGGCCAGGGGGGTGCGCAGTTCGTGCGAGGCGTCGGTGACGAACTGGCGCATCCGGGCCTCGGAGGCGGCCCGCAGCGCGAACGACGACTCGACCTGCGCGAGCATCGCGTTGAGCGAGCGCGCGAGGCTGGCCACCTCGTCGTTGGCGGCGCGGGGCGGCACGCGTCTGGTGAGGTCGCCGGCGGCGATCGCCGCGGCGGTGTCCTCAATGGCGCGCAGCGGCCGGAAGGCGCGCCGGAAGCCGAGCCAGCCGATGAGCACGCACGCGCCGGCGATGAACAACCCGAGGAAGGTGGACAGCACGATCATCCGGCTGACGGTCTGGTCGATGCCGGCCAGCGAGGTCGCGACGACGTACGAACCGCCGTTGGACATGCCGCCGGCGACGGCCAGCCATTCGGGGCCGGAGCCCTTGGACGGCAATCGGAACGGCTCGCCGGTGACGACGCGCGGGTCGTCCGCGGTGATGACCGGCACCTCCGGGCGGTAGCGCCCGTCGATCGGCGACTGCGGCGTGTACTGCCCGGTGGTCGGGGAGTAGAACACGACCGCGTACGTGCTCGGCAGCTCGGTGTCGGCCGAGGTCAGCCGGCCCAGGCTCACGTAGGCCAGCGGCTGCGCGGCCAGCCGCAGCTCCTGCCCGGTGCGCTCGATGAGGTAGCGGCGCATGAGCACGCCGGTCGCGACGCTGCTCAGCGTGAGGGCGAGCAGGATGAGCACGACGAGCACGGCGACGAGGCGCCACGTCAGGGTGCGGCGCCGGAAGGGCTTGGCCATCGCGTCCGAGACGCGGTCGAGCAGGCGCGTCGCGGTCGACCCGCTCGCGCTCCCGGTGGAGGGTGCGCGCGTCCTGCCCGCGGGGCCCGAGTCCGTCGCGCCCGAGGTGCCGGGGCCCGCGGGGGTGGCGGGGTCCGCTGACGACCCGGACGACCCGGTCATACCGTCTCGGGCGGCAGCCGCAGCACGTACCCGACTCCGCGTCGGGTGTGGATCAGCGGCGGGTCGTCGACGTCGATCTTGCGGCGCAGGTAGGAGATGTAGGACTCGACGATGCCCGCCTCGCCGCGGAAGTCGTAGTCCCACACGTGGTCGAGGATCTGCGTCTTGCTCAGCACCCGGTTGGGGTTGAGCAGCAGGTAGCGCAGCAGCTTGAACTCGGTGGGGGAGACGTCGATGACGCGCCTGCCGCGGCGCACCTCGTGGCTGTCCTCGTTGAGCTCGAGGTCGTGGAAGCGCAGGATCGCGTCTTCGGTGATGTCGCCGCGGGTGCGGCGCAGCACGGCCCGGATGCGGGCGATGACCTCTTCGAGGCTGAACGGCTTGGTGACGTAGTCGTCGCCGCCGACCGTCAGGCCCTTGACCTTGTCCTCGACCGAGTCGCGGGCGGTGACGAAGACGATCGGCATGTGCCGGCCGTGTTCGCGCAGGCGGCGGGTGACGGCGAAACCGTCGATGTCGGGGAGCATGACGTCGAGCACGACGAGGTCCGGCTGCTCGCGCTCGGCGACCTCGACCGCCTCCGAGCCGTCGGCCGCGGTGTAGACCTCGAAGCCGGCGAAACGCAGCGACGTGGCGAGGAGTTCACGGATGTTGGGCTCGTCCTCCACGACGAGGAGGCGCGCCTCGGGTTGTGACTGGGTGCTCACCTGACCCAGGGTGAATGTCCAGCCTGGGAGTTTGCTGGGAGCCGAGTTCTCCGGTCTCCGCCTCGCTGATGACCGCAGAGGAGTCTCTGCGGTGACCTCTCGCGAGCGGTCACGTTGGTTCGATCGCGCAACACTGCAGGTCAGGGCCCCGCAGTCGCGGCTGGTCGGCGGATTGACCTCTCGAGTGGCCTCGAGAGGTCAATCGCCCCGCGCGCTGGCCCGGGTCAGGCGTCCTCGCGCTGCGGGTCGTAGATGTTCGCGGGCACGATCGTCACCGCGAGCAGGCCGAGGACGGCGACGACGGCGAACACGTAGAAGCCCCACGGGTAGGCGCTGCCGGCGGCGACGAGGGTGCCGGTGATGGCGGGGCCGACGATGGCGCCGATGCGCCCGATGCCGGAGGTCAGGCCGAGGGCGGTGCCGCGGATCTCGGAGGCGAACAGGTGCGTGATCAGCGCGTAGATGAGTGCCTGCGCGCTGAACACGAAGACGCCGGTGACGAAGACCGCCGTGTTGAGCAGCAGCGGGTTGACCATGCGGATGCTCAGTATCGCGAGGAAGACCGCGGCGGCGGCGAACCAGACGAGCACGCTGCGCTTGATGCCGCTGCGGTCGGCCACCCATCCGGCCAGGAGCAGGCCGACGATGGCGCCGATGTTCATGAGCAGCAGCAGGTTGAGCGCGGCGGTCAGCGGGTAGCCGGCGTCGCGCATGATCTGCGGCAGCCAGGTGTTGAGGCCGTAGACGAGCAGCAGGCCCATGAACGAGCCGACCCACGCGCCGACGCTGGCCCGAGCGTAGGGGCCGCGCAGCACGGTCGACAGCGGGAGCCGGGGTTTGCGCTCCCCGGCGGTGACGTGACCCGACTCCGGGAGCAGGAACCACATGACCGGAAGCAGCGCCAGCCCGAAGATGCCGCCGGCGTAGAAGATCACGTGCCAGTCGGTGGTGACCGCGAGCGCGAGTATCGAGGTGGCGACGGCGCCGAGGTGGTAGCCGGTCATCGTCAGGGTGGAGGCCTTGGCGCGGTGCTGCGGCGGGGCGACCTCGCTCATCATCGTCAGCGCCACGGGCATGCACGCGCCGAGGCCGAGGCCGGCGAGAAAGCGCAGCAGCGCGAACGAGACCATGCTGCCCGCCGTCGGCAGCAGCGCCGTGAACACCGAGAACGACAGGATGCAGGCCAGGAGCGTGAGTCGGCGCCCGAACCGGTCGGCGACCGGGCCGACGGTGGCGGCGCCCACCCCGACTCCGACGAGGGAGATCGTGGCCGCGAACGTCAGGGCGGGGCGGTCCATGCCGAGGTGCTGGGTCTGCAGGAGGGTGGGGATCACGGCGCCGAGCGCGACGAGGTCGAATCCCTCGAGCGCCACCGCCAACCAGCACAGCACCGCCGCGACCGGGTTGACCTTCGTCGGCGCCTTGTTCTCGAAGCGCACGTTCACGTTGTGTCCCTCGTTTCCTGAAGTGGCAGCGACCCATTCGGCCGCGTCACCGGCACCCATGAGCCCGGGCCGGGTATTCGCAGGCCAGGGCCCTGGCGCAGGTGGTGGTATGCCCCCATTGACTTGATTGTCGCGCTCGTTCACCGTCGATTGGACACGACGATGTGGGAGATCGCCATGAATTCCGTGCTGCTGGCCATTATCGGCATCGCCATCATGTCTGCCGGGTATCTCGTGTATTCGCAGGTGTTGGCGAACCGGGTGTACTGGTTGGATCCGGATTTCGTGACCGCGGCCCACGCCCGGCGCGACGGTATCGACTACGTGCCGACCAACCGGCTCGTGCTGTGGGGCCACCACTTCACCTCGGTGGCCGGGGCCGCGCCCATCGTCGGCCCGGCGATCGCCGTCATCTGGGGCCCTCCAGACAGGTCGAGACGCCTGTCAGCCGGGCCGGCCGTCCTCGAAGGGGCTGCTGAGTTCCAGCGCCTCGACGTGGTCGAAGTCACGGGTGTTGCGGGTCGCCAGGGCGAAACCCCGCGACACGCAGGAACCCGCGATCTGGGCGTCCGCGAGGGACATCGGGCGTCCGATGGCCTGGGCATGCACGACGATCCCCGCGGTCGTCCGCGCAGCCTCCAGGTCGTACACGACGAGTGACTCGTAGAAGGTCGTCACGAGTTGCTCCCAGCGCCCCTGCAGGGTGGTGCGGCGACGCCCGGCCGCCAGGCGGCCGATGCCTCGTTCTATTTCCTCCACGGTGACGACGCTGATGGATAGGTCCGTGCGGTCGAGCTTCTCTGCCCACCTGAGCACGTTCGGGGCGGGTTCGTCGCGCATGAACTCCGAGACGACGTTGGTGTCCGCGATGATCACGACAGGTCCACGTCGCGAGGGGGCTCCGTGCGGGCGGGCAGCTCGAGATCGACGCCACCAATCTCCTGCATGGTGGCATGCAGGCTCATGAGCAGGTTCTGCTTCGGTCGGCGAACCTCGCGAGCAAGGATGTCGCGCACCTCGGCCTCCACCGAACGGCCGTTCTCCGCGGCGCGACGTCGGAGCCGATCGTGCGTCAGCTCATCGACATTGCGGATGGTCAACGTCCCCATGGAACACCTCCTGACAGCAATGCTAGCAATCAAACCGATGCTTCCCCGATGTCAGTCGCGCCAAGAGAGGGGGGAGACCGTGCCGCACCGCCATCACCGTTGACCCGCCTCACCGACGCCCGTCCGGGTGCCCCCGCGGCCGTGACCCTCGACGCCCACTCCTGAGGGTGGGGCGCGGCGTGTGCGCGCCGACCCCTTGGGCCTCAAATCTGTGGCACAACGGGTCTTTGGCTCCTAGTCTTCCCACGGGTGCGCGGCCACTCTGGCGGTAAGGCATTACGCGGGTCAGCCAGTTTCGCTCGCTGTGAGTGCGGCGGCTGAGAAGGCCAGAAAGTAGTCCTCGGTGATGCGCCCGCCCCCGCTGCCCACCACCCGGCCGAAGGCTGCCCTATCGGTCGAGGGCTCCTGCCACAGACCTAGCCTTCGACTGAAAGGGCAGCCTTCGGCCGGGGAGGGCGGGGAGCCTCACGTGGGTTGGGGCAGGTCTTCGGCGTCGACGATGCGGTAGGCGTAGCCCTGCTCGGCGAGGAAGCGTTGGCGGTGGGCGGCGAAGTCGGCGTCGACGGTGTCGCGGGTCACCACCGTGTAGAAGTGCGCGGTGCCGGCGTCCTTCTTGGGGCGCAGCACGCGGCCGAGGCGTTGGGCCTCCTCCTGGCGGGAGCCGAAGGTGCCGCTGACCTGGATCGCGACGCTGGCCTCGGGCAGGTCGATCGAGAAATTCGCGACCTTGGAGACGACGAGGATGTCGAGTTCGCCCGCGCGGAACGCCCCGAACAGCCGGCGGCGGGCGGCCACGCTCGTCTCGCCGGTGATGAGCTCGGCGCCCAGCCGCTGCGACAGGGTCTCCAACTGGTCGAGGTACTGGCCGATGACGAGGGTCTGCGCGCCGCGGTGCCGCTCGACGAGCCGCTCCACCACCCGGTCCTTGACCGGCGAACACGACGCGAGCCGGTAGCGGTCCTCGGGCTCCGCGGTCGCGTACGCCATCCGCTCGGAGTCCGACAGGCTCACCCGCACCTCGACGCAGTCGGCCGGCGCGATGTAGCCCTGCGCCTCGATGTCCTTCCACGGCGCGTCGTACCGCTTCGGGCCGATGAGGCTGAACACGTCGTCCTCCCGCCCGTCCTCGCGCACGAGGGTCGCCGTGAGCCCGAGGCGCCGGCGGGCCTGCAGGTCGGCGGTCATCCGGAAGATCGGGGCCGGCAACAGGTGCACCTCGTCGTAGACGATGAGACCCCAGTCCCGCGCATCGAGCAGATCCAGGTGCGGGTAGACGCCCTTGCGCTTCAGCGTGAGCACCTGGTAGGTCGCGATCGTCACCGGCCGGATCTCCTTGCGGGCGCCGGAGTATTCGCCGATCTCGTCCTCGGTGAGACTGGTCCGCGCGATGAGCTCGTCGCGCCACTGCCGCGCCGCGACCGTGTTCGTCACGAGGATGAGGGTGGTCGTCGCCGACCGGGCCATGGCACCGGCTCCGACGAGGGTCTTGCCCGCGCCGCACGGCAGCACGACCACCCCCGACCCGCCGTGCCAGAAGCCGTCGACCGCCTGCTGCTGGTACGGGCGCAGGCTCCAATCGTCCTCGCGCAGGTCGATGGGGTGGGCCTCGCCGTCGACGTAGCCCGCGCGGTCTTCGGCGGGCCAGCCGACCTTGAGCAGCTCCTGCTTGAGGTGGCCCCGCTCGCTGGGGTGCACGAGCACCGTCAACTCGTCGAGACGGTCTCCGAGCAGCGGCTTGATCTTCTTGTGCCGCAACACCTCTTCGAGCACCGGCCGGTCGGTGGTGCGCAGCACGAGGCGCTCGCCGTCCTTCTCCAGCACGAGCCGCCCGTAGCGGTCCATCGTGTCGGCCACGTCGACGAGCAGCGCGTGCGGCACCGG
>JBDIAM010000041.1:0-16221 GCA_039812445.1 Piscicoccus intestinalis
GCGCACCGCAGGGCCTGCACGACGGAGTCCTGCGTGCCGACGCACTCCAGCACGCAGTCGGCGCCGACGCCCTCGGTGAGATCATGCACGGCCTCGACACCCTCGTCGTCGCGCTCGGCGACGATGTCGGTGGCCCCGAAGGCACGCGCCAGCTCCTGGCGGTCCGCGTGCCGACTCATCGCGATGACCCGTTCGGCACCGAGACCGACGGCGGCGAGCACGCCGGAGAGACCGACCGCACCGTCTCCGACGACGACGGCGGTGGCGCCGGGGGCGACGCCCGCGCAGACCGCGGCGTGCCAGCCCGTGCACGCGACATCGGAGAGCGCGAGCAGGCTGGGGATCAGCTCCTGCGGCGGCAACTCGTCGGGGCCGCCCGTGGCGAGCAGCGTTCCGTCGGCGTTCTGCACCCGGATGTACTCGGACTGGCAGCCGTCGTAGCCGGTGCCGTGCAGGCAGTTGGCGTGCGCGCCCTTGCGGCACAGCACGCACGTGTTGTCGCTGGTGAGAAAGCCGCCGACGACGAACTGGCCGGGTCGCACGGTGGCGACGTCGGCCCCGACTTCGGTGACGACCCCGACGTACTCGTGGCCGATCGGAGTCGGCTTCGGCACCGGCGCGACGCCGCGGTACCGCCACAGGTCCGAGCCGCACACGCAGGCGGCGACCGTGCGGATGACCGCGTCCGTGGGCTCCTGGATCTGCGGTTCCGGTCGGTCCTCGACGCGGATGTCGCCGGGGGCGTGGATGATCGTTCCGCGCATGCGAACCACTCCTCGCGGGTCTGGGTCCTGGGGCGGTCGTCCGGCGGCTGCCGGGCCGGATCCACCGTAGGTCACGGGTGCTGCGCCGCCACGGGCACCGGGTATGCCGGGGTATGCCGGGGTATGCCCGCCCTGCCCGCCCCACGTCCCCGGATCGGGGCTAGCCGGCGCGCGGGGAGTACATGATGATGCCGACGCCGACGAGGCACACCAGGGCGCCGGCGACGTCGTACCGGTCGGGGCGGAAGCCGTCGACGACCATGCCCCAGAGCAGCGACCCGGCGACGAACACGCCGCCGTACGCGGCCAGGATGCGCCCGAAGTTCGCGTCGGGCTGCAGCGTCGCGACGAACCCGTAGGCCCCGAGGGCGAGCACGCCCGCCCCGATCCACAGCAGGCCGCGCTGCTCGCGCACCCCTTGCCAGACGAGCCACGCACCCCCGATCTCCGCGAGCGCCGCCAGCACGAACAACAGGATCGACCGAGCAACCATCCCCCCAACCTCCCCGAAATCCGCGTCCCCCACTTCCCTGAGAACTGCGTGTCGTGGTGAGAACTGCAGTCCGTGCCGCAGTTCTCACCACGACTCGCAGTTCTCAGGGACGTTCGGGGGTTTCGGGAGGCGGCGGGAGTTCCTGCACGTAGCAGAGCATGCGGCCGTCGGCCTCGATGTTGGTGAAGCCGTGACGCTCGTAGAAGCGCCGGGTGTCGGTGTCGACCTCGTCGACGTTGATGTGCATCTCCCCGGCGCCGCGACCACGCACCGCCTCCAGCGCGGCGCGCAGCAGCAGCGTACCGATGCCGCGGTCGCGCAGCGAGGGCACCACGTACAGTTCCTCGAGCTGCGCGAGCGGGCCGTCGTAGTACGGCGTCGAACGCAGCGTGATGAACGCGAAACCCGTTGCCCCGGAGACGGTATCGCCAGCCCGTCGAAATTCCTCGTCGGACGCGGAGAGCAGGACGAGCACGTCCTCCCGCGCCAGCAGCCGCGCAAACCGGGCGGCGAACTGCTCGGCCGTCGGTGAGGGCGTGTCGAATTCGGCGTTGAACTGCGCCAGGAGCCGCCCGACGACCGCGGCGTCGGCGCGCCCGGCCACCTCGATGCGCGTCATCGCCCGATCATGCCCACCCGCCTGCGCCGAGGCCACCCGTCGACCCCGGCTGCACCCCCGGCCCGAGGCCCGGCACACTGGCGGGCGTGCCCACCCGACCCGTCCACGCCGCCAACACCAAGGGCCTGATCTGCCTCGTGGCCGCGATCGTCTCCGAGGTCACCGGGTCGCTGTCGCTGCGCGCCGCGATCGACCAGTCCGGCTGGTACGCACTGGTCGTCGTGGCCTATCTGGTCGCGTTCACGCTGCTCGCGGCCACGCTGCGCACGGGGGTTCCGGTCGGGGTCGCCTACGGCCTGTGGGCCGCCGGCGGCGTCGCGCTCACCGCGATCATGTCGCTGGTCGTCTTCGGCGAGCCGATCACCCTCGTCATGGGCGTCGGCATCGTGCTCGTCATCGTCGGGGTGCTGCTCATCGAGATGGGTTCCGGCGGGGCCCACCGCCGCGTCGACGCCGAGAGGCCGGTGTGAGCATGGCCTGGCTCTATCTCGTCGGCGCGATCCTCTTCGAGGTCGGCGGCACCCTGTCCCTGCGGATGGCGGCCACCGGGCGGCGCCTCTGGTACCTCGCCGTCACCGTCGGATACGTCACGGCGTTCGGCCTGCTGGCCGTCGTGCTGATCCTCGGCATGCCGCTCGGCGTCGCCTACGGCATCTGGTCGGCCTCCGGGGTCGTGCTCACCGCGATCCTCGCCCGGGTGCTCTTCGACGAGCCGCTGACCTGGCTCATGTCACTCGGCATCGCCATCACGGTCGGCGGGGTGCTGCTCATCGAGACCGGCTCCGTGCACTGATCTCGAGAAATTCTCACGCCATTTCCGTGAACTGATGAATTCCTTAGTGGCAGTGTGTCGCTCACCCGCCAGAAGGGAATCGTCATGCGTGCACGCCGCACCCTCGCCGCTGTCGTCGTGGGTCTGCTCGCTACCGGGACCACCCTCGCCGCCACCGCCCCCGCCTCCGGCTCCCCGCGCGGCCCGTCGCCCACCGAACGCACCGTCTCCGACGGCAAGACGACGTTCACCGTCGTCAGCAATCCCGGGGGCGCCACCCTGAGCTACGTGCCCGGCGGCAAGATCACCCTGCTGCGCGAGCGGACCGGCTCCGGAGAGTTGGCCTTCAAGGACATGAACGCCAACGGGCGGCTCGACACCTGGGAGGACTGGCGCAAGACACCCGACGAGCGCGCCAAGGCCCTCGCGCAGGAGCTGACGATCCCGCAGATCGCCGGGCTCATGCTGTTCAGCAGCCACGAACGCGAGTTCGCCAAGGGCCTGACCGACGCCCAGCGCACCTACCTGCGCGACGATCACCTGCGCAACGTGCTCAACGCGGGCCCCAACGACGTCGACGCCAACGTCACGTGGACCAACGCCGCGCAGGCGTTCACGGAGACCCTCGTCTCGGCGCAGCAGCCGTACGTGCCGGTGAACATCTCCTCCGACCCGCGCTCCACCGCCGGCGACGACTCCGCCTACAACGCCCCGGGCGAGGACATCTCCCGGTTCCCGTCGAACATCGGTCTGGCCGCGACATTCTCGACCGACGCGATGCTCGACTTCGCGAAGATCTCCTCGGCCGAGTACCGCGCGATGGGCATCACCACCGCCCTCGGCCCGCAGATCGACCTCGCCACCGAGCCGCGCTGGCTGCGCGTCGACGGCACGTTCGGGGAGAACACCGCGCACGCCTCCGCGATGGCCAAGGCGTACGTCGACGGCTCGCAGAACACGTATGACGCGCAAGGCCGTTCGACCGGCTGGGGCGCCGACTCCATCGCGACGATGATCAAGCACTGGCCCGGAGACGGTCCGGGCGAGGGCGGCCGCGAGGCCCACCTCAACGCCGGCAAGTACGCGGTCTACCCCGGCGGCAACTACGAGGAGCACACCAAGCCGTTCCTCGCCGCGAAAGACTCGCTCGCGGCGATGAGTTCGTACTCGATCGCCATCGCCAAGGACGGCTCGCCGCTGACCGGCAACCGCGTCGGCTCCGCCTACGACACGGTGAAGATCGACCAGCTGCGCAAGGCCGGTTACGACGGCGTGCTGTGCACCGACTGGGGCGTGACCACCGGCTACACCGACCCGAATTCGCCCTTCGGGATGGCGTGGGGCATGGAGGACGCCACCGTCGAGCAGCGGCACTACGCGGTGCTGCGCGCGGGCCTGGACATGTTCGGCGGCAACAACCGCACCGCCCCGGTCATGGCGGCACATGCCATGTGGCAGAAGGACTTCGAGGCGGGCAAGAACTCGATCAGCGCCGACGACCGATTCCGTCAATCCGGCACCCGCATCCTGCGAATGCTGTTCGCGCCGGGGCTTTTCGACAACCCGTACCTCGACCTCGCGCACTCCCGCGCGGTCGTCGCCAGCTCCGACAAGGTGGAGCGCGGACTGGCCACCCAGCGCGCCTCCGTCGTCATGCTGAAGAACGCCGCCCGCTCCGGTCAGCCGACGATCCGGCAACTGGAGTCCGGCGCCTACCGCGACAAGACCGTCTACATCCCCAGTTCGATCGGGCACGGCTTCCCCAGCGTGTTCTCCCAGGAGACCCAGGACCGGGTCGGCCCGACGATCGACGTCGAGGTCGCCAAGAAGTACTTCGGCCGGGTGCTCACCGACACCCCGGTCAAGGACGCGAAGGGCACGGTCGTCGACTACACGATCCCCGACCTGTCCGACGTCGACCTCGTGCTCATGAGCCTGCGTTCGCCCGACAACGGCGACAACTTCACCGGTGCCGGCATGAACAAGGACGGCACGTTCTACCCGCTGTCGCTGCAGTGGAAGCCGTACACCGCCGACGGACCGCACGTGCGTCGCACGTCGATCGCCGGTGACCTGCGGCCAGACGGCACGCGGGAGAACCGTTCCTACTACGGCAAGACCTCCAAGATCGGCAACGAGCGCGACCTGGTCTCCCTCGAACGCGCGATCGCCGCCGTCCGCAAGGTCGAGCAGGCCAAGGGCACGACGATCCCGGTCATCGCCGCGGTGCGCGCCAAGACGGCGTTCATCCCCGCCGAGTTCGAGAAGGACGTCGACGCGATCCTCGTCGGCTACTCGATCGCCGACGAACCGCTCCTGGATGTGGCAACCGGACGCTACAACCCGACCGGTCGTCTGCCGATCGCCAACCCGAAGGACATGGACGCCGTCGAGGCCCAGCTCGAGGACGTCGGCGAGGACACCGCCCCCTACGTCGACTCCGCCGGCAACACCTACGCCTTCGGCTTCGGGCTCGACTGGGGCGGCGTCATCGGCCGCTGACGCCCGCACCGGTGGCGCGCGCCGAGGCCCCGTCTCCCTCGGCGCGCGTCACCGGCCTGGCCTACGGTGGGAACCCCGGACGCCAACTCACGGAGGCAGTCATGAGCACCCACCCCATCGCCATCACCGGATCGACCGGCAAACTCGGCGGCCGGATCGCGCGTCGCGTCGCCGAAACCGGCACGCCGCAGCGGCTGCTCGTGCGCGACCCGTCCCGCGCACCGGACCTGCCCGCCTCCGATGTGGCGACCGCCTCCTACGGCGACGGCGCGGCGGTGCGCGCGGCACTCGACGGCGTCGACACCGCGCTCATGGTCTCCGGCTCCGAGAGCCCCGACCGGCTCGACCAGCACCGCACGTTCATCGACGCCGCCGCGGCGGCCGGGGTGCGGCACCTGGTGTACATCTCCTTCTACGGCGCCGCGCCCGCCGCCACCTTCACGCTCGCGCGGGACCACTACGAGACCGAGCAGCACATCCGCGGCACCGGCATGGCGTTCACGTTTCTGCGGGACTGCTTCTACGCCGACTTCATGCCCGATCTCGTCGGTGACGACGGCGTGATCCGCGGACCCGCGGCGGACGGTCGCGTCGCCGTCGTGGCCCAGAACGACATCGCCGACGCCGCCACCGCGGTGCTGCTGAATCCGACTCCCTACGCGGGGCAGACGTTTTCGCTGACGGGTCCGGAGTCGTTGACGCTGCACGAGGTGGCCGAGATCGTCGGCCGCGAGACGGGCCGGGCGGTGAGCTACCACCCGGAGACGGTGGCCGAGGCCTACGAATCGCGGGCCGCGTTCGGCGCCCCGTCGTGGCAGCTCGACGCGTGGGTCTCGACGTACACGGCGATCGCCGCCGGGGAGGTCGCCGACGTCACCGACGACGTCGCCCGCCTCACCGGCCACCCGCCGATCTCGCTCGCGCAACTGCTGCGCAGCCGACCGAGCTGAGCCGCCGGCGCCCGCCTCACCGGCGCACCGGCGCTGCGCTGGCGGCGCGAGAATGGGCGTCATGACGCCCGAGGAGTTCCGCATCGCCGCCCACGCGCTCGTCGACTGGGTGGCCGACCACCGCGCCCGCATCCCGCAGCTGCCGGTCGAGTCGCGCGTCGTGCCCGGCGAGATCCGCGACGCGCTGCCGCCCCACGCGCCGGAGCAGCCCGAGCCGCTGAGCGCCGTCATGGCCGACCTGGAGAACATCGTCGTGCCGGGCATCACCCAGACCCAGCACCCCGCCTTCTACGGCTGGTTTCCCAGCAACGCGTCGCTGGCGTCGGTGCTCGGCGACATCGCGAGCAGCGGCGTCGCGGCGCTCGGCATCACGTGGCAGTCGGCGCCGGCCCTCACCGAGGTGGAGCAGGTGGTCACCGAGTGGCTGCGCGAGCTGTGCGGGCTGTCGCCGCAGTGGCGCGGGGCGATCCAGGACACCGCCTCCACCGGCACCCTCGTCGCGATGATCGCCGCCCGCGAACGCGCGTCGAACCTGTCCGAGGAGGCGGGCGGGTTGCAGGGGGTCGAACAGCCCCTCGTCGCGTACACCTCGCCGCAGGCGCACTCGTCGGTGCCGAAGGCGGTGCTGCTCGCGGGATTCGGGCGGGAGAACCTGCGGTTCGTCGACGTCGACCCGGTGACCTACGCGATGCGGCCGGAGGCGCTGCGGGAGGCGATGGCGGCCGACGTCGCGGCCGGGCGCCGGCCCGCGGTGGTCGTCGCGGCCGTCGGCACGACCGGCACGACCGCGATGGACCCGGTCGGCCCGATCGTCGACGTGGCCCGCGAGTTCGGCGCGTGGGTGCACGTCGACGCCGCGATGGCCGGCGCGGCGATGCTGCTGCCGGAGATGCGGCACCTGTTCGACGGGGTCGAGGGCGCCGACTCCCTCGGCTGGAACCCACACAAATGGATGGGAACGATCCTCGACTGCTCGCTGCTGTACGTGCGCGACGTCGAGCACCTCATCGCGTGCATGTCGACGACCCCGGCCTACCTCAGCTCGGCCGCCGATGCCGACGTCGTGCAGTACAAGGACTGGGGGATCCCGCTCGGGAGGCGGTTCCGCGCCCTCAAGTTGTGGTTCCACCTGCGGCTCGAGGGGGCCGACGCGATCCGCGCCCGGCTGCGGCGCGACCTGGATAACGCGCGCTGGTTCGCCGCGCAGGTCGAGGCGGAGCCGGGGTGGCGGGTGCTCGCGCCGGTCGCCCTGCAGACGGTGTGCGTGCGCCACGAGCCGGAGGGGCTCGAGGGTGAGGCCCTCGACGAACACACACTGTTGTGGGCGAATGCCGTCAATGCGGGCGGGCGGGCGTTCGTGTCGCCGAGCACCCTCGACGGGCGGTGGATGGTGCGCGTCTCGATCGGCGCCGAGCCCACCGAGCGCGCCGACGTCGAGGCCCTCTGGCGCCTCCTGCGCGAGTCCGTCGCCCGCGCCGACCCCGCCGACCCCGACGCCCCCGCCGACCTCGAGGCCCCCGACGCCCGTCCCTGACCCCTCCCCTCACTTCCCTGAAAACTGCGTGTCGTGGTGAGAACTGCAGTCCGTGCCGCAGTCCTGACCACGACACGCAGTTTTCACGGTCGTGCAGCCGAGCCGATCCCGGGCCGGGCGCTCGGAGACGGTCACGGTCGGAGGACGGCGGGCTCACGGTCGAGACGGTCACGGCTTGAGAGCGGCGGGCTCGGGGACGGGGTCGAGGAGGCGGGCCATCTGGCGCGCGATGAGCTCGGTGGCGAACCGGGGCGCGAGGCGGCTCAGGAGGTCGACGGCGCGGGCATCCCAGCCGACGAGCACGCGGTAGCGGCCGGCGGCCATGCCGTCGACGATCTGCCGGGCGGCCGCGGGCGCGGAGGTGAGCAGCCGCTGTTGCGCGCGGGACGGCTCGGTCTCCCTGGTCTCGCGGCCGGCCATGCGCACGCCGCTGTTCTCGCTGATGCTCGTCGCCACGCCGCCGGGATAGACGGCGGTCACCGCCACCGACGTGCCGCGCAGCTCGGCGTACAGGCCCTCGGTGAGCAGCCCGACGGCGGCCTTGCTCGCCCCGTACACCGTCTGCCCGGGCACCGGCGCGAGCCCGCCCATGCTGGAGACGTTGACGATCGCGGCCTCGGGGCGGGCGAGCAGCCCGGGCAGGAAGGCGCGCACGGTGGTGAGCACGCCGTCGAAGTTCACGGCCATGACCCGGCGCACGTGCTCCTCGTCCAGGTCGACGAGCCGCACGAACGGCTGGATGATCCCGGCCACGTTGAGCAGCCCGTCGACGGGCCCGTGCGCAGCGGTCACCGCCTCCGGCAGGGCGGCGACCGCCGCGGAGTCGGTGACGTCGATTTCGTGCGTGCTCAACCGTCCGGCCGCAGCGCAGCCGCACCGCGCGGTCGCCATCGACAGCGTCTCGGCCAGGGCCGCGGCCCGCAGGTCGACGGCAGCCACTCGGGCTCCCCGCTCGAGCAACGCGAGCACCACCTCGCGCCCGATGCCGCTGCCACCTCCGGTGACGACGAAGACCTTGTCTCGAATGCGCATGACAACCTCCCGTCTCCAGCATGACCTCCCACTCGGCCGAAGGCTGCCCTTTCAGTCGAGGGCTAGGCCTGCAGTAGGAGCCCCCGACCGAAAGGGCAGCCTTCGGCCGGATGGGGGGTGCGTGGGAGGATGACGCGCATGGCTGTGGACTTCGACGACAACGCCCAGTTCGCGCAGTACGCCGACCCGACACGGCTCGTCTCCACGCAGTGGCTCGCCGACCACCTCGGCGACGACGGCCTCGTCGTGGTCGAGAGCGACGAGGACGTGCTGCTCTACGAGACGGGCCACATCCCCGGCGCGGTGAAGGTCGACTGGCACACCGAGCTCAACGACACGGTCACCCGCGACTACCTCGACGGGGAGGCCTTCGCCGAGTTGATGCGCGCCAAGGGCATCTCCCGCGACGACACGATCGTCTTCTACGGCGACAAGTCGAACTGGTGGGCCGCCTACGCGCTGTGGGTCTTTCGGCTCTTCGGCCACGAGGACGTGCGGCTGCTCGACGGCGGGCGCGCGCTGTGGCAGGCCCAGGGCCGACCGATGACGACCGACAAGCCCGACCGCCCGGCCAGCACCGACTACCCGGTCGTCGAGCGCTCCGACGCCGGCATCCGCGCCTACAAGGACGACGTGCTCGCCCACCTCGGCCGGCCGATGATCGACGTGCGCTCACCGCAGGAGTACACCGGCGAGCGCACGCACATGCCGGACTACCCGGAGGAGGGCGCGCTGCGCGGCGGCCACATCCCCGGCGCGGAGTCGGTGCCGTGGGCGCGAGCGGCCAACGAGGACGGCACGTTCAAGTCCCGCGCCGAACTCGAGGAGATCTACGAGCAGGAGAAGGGCCTGGCGCCCGGCGACGACGTCATCGCCTACTGCCGCATCGGGGAGCGGTCGAGCCACACGTGGTTCGTGCTCACCTACCTGCTCGGGTTCGAGCATGTCCGCAACTACGACGGCTCCTGGACCGAGTGGGGCAACGCGGTGCGCGTGCCGATCGTGCGCGGCGAGGAGCCGGGCGAGGTGCCCGCCGGAGCACGGCGATGACGGCCGACACCAGCGGGCTCACGGAGGCGATGGCCGAGGTCGTCACCGACTTCAACGAGCTGCCGAGCAGCGAGCGCCTCAACCTGCTGCTGGAATTCAGCACCGAGTTGCCCGCGCTGCCGGAGCGTTACGCCGAGCACCCCGACCTCCTGGAGCCGGTGCCGGAGTGTCAGTCGCCGATCTTCCTCATCGTCGACGTCGAGGGCTCCGGCGACGACGCGACCGTGCACCTGCACTTCTCGGCGCCCCCGGAGGCCCCGACGACCCGCGGCTTCGCGGGCATCCTGCACGAGGGCCTCGACGGCTCCAGCGCCCGGGAGGTCGTCGACACCCCCAACGACCTGCCGGGCCGGCTCGCGCTGAACGACCTGGTCAGCCCGCTGCGCCTACGAGGTATGGCTGGCATGCTCGGGCGCATCAAGCGCCAGACGACGCAGAAGGCCGGGCTGTAGGAGACCGCGGGCGCAGTCAGCCGGGGGACGTCCGGCGCGAGGTCGGGCGCCCGGCGAGTTCCCTTGCGGCTGCGGCGGCCTCGGCGGCCTCGACGTCGTCGGCCGGGCGGGCCGGCAGCCAGGGCACGACGACCCGACCGGCGCCAGCCGGTCCGCCGGTGGCGACGAGGGGCACCAGCCGACCGGTCCGGGCTCCGGCCGGGGCCCACACATGCGTCGCGCCCCAGGGGAATCCCGTGTAGACCGGCCACGCCCACAGGCCGTCGGCCGCCCAGACGAGCACGCGGTTGGCCGGAGCCGGTGGGCCGTCACACTCCCGGAGCAGCGACGGTGCATCGACGACCCGCACCCGCACCAGCCCGGGTCCACGGGTCGGGCCGCGGGTCGCGGCGCGCGCCAGGCCGCGCGCGGCCAGCAGCCACGGCACGGTCGCGGGGGCGGCCGCCACGAGCAGCAGCACGCACACGACCGACGCGGCATCGAGCCCGTCCGTGCCGCGGGTGGCACCGCCTCCCACCAGCACCATCGCGCCGACCGCCAGCGCGCCCACCAGCAGCCACGCGCGGGGGCGGGCGGCGGCGCGCGCCACCTCGACCACCGCGTCGCGCACCTCGTCCGGAGCCGGTTCGCCCGGGCGGCCCGAGCCGGCCGCGAAGGTCGGGTCGGCCTCCAGTTCGGCGCGCGTCACCGGCTCCAGGACGAGCGGCTTTGCGTCGGTCGGCATGATGAGGCTGACCCGCCGGTCGAGGGCGAGCTCGGTGTCGACCCACACCGGCGAGCCGAGTTCCGGCAGCCGCCGGGCCCCGCGCACCTGCCACGACCAGCGCCGCCCCCGCGAGTCGCGCACCGCGATCCGCGAGCGGCTGCGGGCGACGAGGCGGGCGGGCTGCAGGTCGGCGGCGGCCGGGAAGCGTCGCATCCGGAAGACTTCCGTAAACAGCATGAGTCCCACGAGGTAGAGCGACCAGCGCGCGAGGGTTCCGGCCGGGGTCTGCGCGGCCGGCAGATCGCCGAACCACAGCCAGCCGGCGAGGAATCCGGCGCCGATGAGCCCGCCGAGAGCACTGCTCCAGCGGGCTCGCGTGCGGGCACGTCGCAGCACCTCCAGCGCCTCGGCCTCCGTCATCGCCCACCCCCGTGGTCGCCGCTCCCCCGCGCACCCCTGCCCTCGATGCCGGGGGTGCCCGTGAATCGCCGACTGTACCCGCTGGCCACGACACCCACCCGGGCGTCGCGCAGCACCAGGCCGTCGAGTCGCGGGCGCACGTGCGCTCCGCGTACGCTCACGCATGCCGAGCCCCACGGACGGCTTATGCGAGGCATCACACTAGGTTATCGATGGCCGTCCCCTTCCCGTCGCGGCCCGAGAGGTGATCGCCATGACCCGAGCCAGTGACACCACCGAGACCGCCGACACCACCGAGACCGCCGACAGCACGGCCACCGAGCCGAAGACCGAGCCGTCGCGGTCGTTCTCCCCCTCGCTCGGGCGCACGGTCGGCGTGGAGTGGGAGCTGGGGCTCGTCGACCCCGTCTCCCTCGAACTCGTGCCGAAGGCCCACGACCTGCTGGCGCTCATCGAGGCCCGCGACGACGGGCACGGCCACCCCGGCGCCGCGCGCTCGACGGTCACCAAGGAGCTGCTCACCAACACCGTCGAGATCGTCACCGGCATCTGCGCGAACGCCGGCGAGGCGGCGGCCGACCTGTCCGACGGCCTGGCCCGGGTGCGGGCGGCGGCCGACCTCGTCGGCGTCGACCTCTACGGAGGCGGTTCGCACCCGTTCGCGCGCTGGGAGGACCAGCGCGTCACCTCCGGCGACCGCTACGAGACGCTCATCGACCGCACCCAGTGGTGGGGCCGTCAGATGGTGATCTTCGGGGTGCACGTGCACGTCGGCATCGACTCGGCCGCCAAGGTCTGGCCGCTCATCAACGCCCTGCTCACGTACCACCCGCACCTGACGGCGCTGACCGCCTCCTCGCCGTACTGGACCGAGGAGGACACCGGTTACGCGAGCAACCGCACGATGCTCTTCCAGCAGCTGCCGACCGCGGGGCTGCCGTTCCAGTTCGAGACGTGGTCGGCGTACCGCGCGTACCTGCGCGACGTGTTCACCACGGGAGTCGTCGCCGACGCGAGCGAGCTGCGCTGGGACATCCGGCCGTCGCTGAACCTCGGCACGATCGAGGTGCGCTGCTGCGACGGCCTGGCGCGCCTGGAGGACGTCGCGGCGATCGCCGCGTTCATCCACTGCCTCACGCTGCACCTGGAGGAGCAGCTGGCCGACGGCACCCTGCCGAGGCCGCTGCCGCCGTGGCACGTGCAGGAGAACAAGTGGCGCGCGGCCCGGTACGGGCTCGACGCCATCGTCATCGTCGACGCCGACAGCCATGAGGAACTCGTCACCGACCATCTGCGAAGGCTGCTGGAGCAGCTGGCGCCGATGGCCCACCGGCTGGGGTGCGAGCGCGAGCTCGCCGGCCTGGAGACGATCCTCGCCCGCGGAGCCGGGTACCAGCGCATGCGGTCCGCTGCCGCCGACGCCGGGGGCGACCTGCGCGAGGCGGCCCGGGCGATGCTCGTGCGCTGACGGCACAACAACGTGCAGGAGGCATGATGTCTCCCAGACACCGTTCGCACACACTTGCGGTGGGCCGGCGAACGGACCTGGAAAGGACTCGCCTGTGGAAGCCCTGACGATCGTGGTCGCGCTCGGCACGGCGGTGCTGGTCGGCAGCCTGGTCTCGAGCCGCAGCGGGGTGGCGTCGCCGATCACGCTCGTCGCCGCCGGCCTGGTGCTGGCGCTGGTGCCCGCGCTGCGCGGCATCGAGCTGCCGTCGGAGGTCGTGCTCGTGCTGTTCCTGCCGATCCTGCTGTTCTGGGAGGCGATCACGGCCTCCGGGCGCACGATTCGGGTCTATCTGCGGGGCATCCTGCTCTCCGGCATCCTGCTCGTCGTCGTCACGGCGGCGGCGATGGCGGCGGTCGCGCACGCCCTCGGCCTGCCGTGGGCCACCGCCTGGCTCATCGGGGCGGCGCTCGCGCCCACCGACGCCACGGCCGTCGCCGCCCTCGGCAAGGACCTGCCGGCCCGCAGCGCGGGCATCTTGAAGTCCGAGTCGCTCATCAACGACGGCACCGCCCTCGTGCTGTTCGCCCTGGCCCTGTCGCTGACCACCCACGAGGAGGCGATCACCCCCGGGCACATCACCGTCCTCTTCCTCATCTCCTTCGTCGGGGGGTTGGCGATCGGCCTGATCGGCGGCTGGCTGCTCTTCCAGGTGCGGCGCGTCATCCACGACCCGATCCTCGACACGGCCTTCCTCGCGCTCACGCCCTTCGTGCTCTACCTCATCGCGGAGTGGGTGGGCGCCTCCGGCGTGCTCGCGGTGGTCTCCTGCGGGCTGCTGTGGGTGCGGATGGCGCCGCTCGTCGTCGACGCGCGCTCCCGCCAGCAGTCGACCCCGTTCTTCCAGTTGACGACGTTCCTGCTCAACGGCGCCCTGTTCGTGCTCATCGGGCTCGAGCTGCCGATCGCGGTCTCGGGCCTGTCCTCGGCGCAGATCGGCACGGGCATGATCGTCACGGCGGCGGTCTACGTCGTCATGCTCGCCTCGCGCTACCTCTTCCTCGTCGTCTCGGCCTACACGATCCGAGCCCTCGACCGGCGCCCCTACCAGCGCAACCTTCGCGCGACGAACCGGGCGCGGGTGCTCAGCACGGTGGCGGGCTTTCGCGGCGGAGTGTCTTTGGCCGTGGCCCTGGCCGTGCCCCTGGAGGCGGCAGGGGTGGGCGTCTGGCCGAACCGCGACATGATCGTCTTCGTCGTCGCGGGCGTGGTCGTCACCTCGATCGTCGTGCAGGGGCTCGCGCTGCCGTACGTGGCCCGGTGGTCGCGGCTGCCGCTGGACAGCAACCAGCACGACGAGGTGGTGCAGGCCCGCCGCGAGGCCGCGCGGGCCAGCCTGGCGGCGCTGCCCGGGATCGCCCGCGACCTCGGGGTCGACCAGGAGACCATCGACCGGGTGGTCGCCGAGTACGCCGAGCAGCGCAACCAGGTCGACATCGACGACCCGCAGTTCCGGCAACGCGTCGAGCGCGCCATCGACCAGTACACCCAGCTGCGGCTCGCCCTCATCGCGGTCAAGCGCGAGACGGTCGTGGGCATGCGCAATCGCGGCGAGATCGACGACAGCGCTTTTCGTCAGGTGCAGGCCCGCCTCGACCTCGAGGAGGTCCGGCTCACCGGGCCGGCCGAGGTGGAGTAGGGGGCGTGCCCAGTGGTGGCCTATGCACGTACGCGCTCGATCAGTTGCCTACACGCTGCGCTGGCAGACGCTCATCGTCGGCGGGCAGCGGGGGTGCCTGGACCGCACGCATCGAAACCCTGCGCACCCTGGTCGACGCCGGCGTCCTGAGCGAGTCGGTGCCGGGCAGCTACGCGCACTTCGCACACAAGCGTCATCTGGCCGGCAACACGATCGAGGGGCATGCCTCGCGGGCATTGTGCGGAGTGTTCTTCGTGCCCACGCAAGATCACGCCACTTTGCCGCAATGCCCGCGCTGCGGGGAGGAGTACACCCGGCTCCCCCAGTGACAGCCGGATGTCCGCGAAGAGAACACCACGCGGCGGTCTTATCTCCGGCATCCGCAGATCGCCCTCGCCGAGGTCGTCGATGCTGCGCTGCGCCCGATACGCGGGTTGCTCGCGCTCACTGAGCTGGCGGTCGTCAGCCGTTATCCGGCTGATGTTCCTGCACGGCCTGGCGCAACCGGCTCCGCATCGGTTCGAGGTCTCGGGTGGCGGTGACCCACACGATCTCCTGACTCACGTGGGCGTAGCCATGAGCCAACCGGTGCCGCATCTGAACCAATTGGCGCAGTTCTGGCAACCCGATCAGCTCGCGATAGGCGGGCGACATGGCCTCGACGGCGTGGGCCATGTTGATGATGCGCATCTGGGTCGATAGGTACGGCATCGAGGCGTTGCTCTCGAAGAAGGCCTGCGGCCCGTGCGCGACGAAGCCGGCAATGTCATCGATGAACTCGATGACATCGCGGGCCAGCGCATCGTCATCGCGGCGTACATCGGGAGCCAGCTCGCGCCAGGCCTGCGACGGCGACGTGGCCTCAGCGCGCACGTCGTCGAGTGATGTCAGGTCGGCGTCGTCCAGAACCGGCGGTTCCGAGGAGCCGCTTCCCTTTTCATTCGGCCCCTTCGCGCCCGCAGCCCCGCTCACATCGGCACCGCGTGCAGATCACGCAGCCGGGTGCGATCCGTCTCCACGACGAGGTCGACAGGCAGGCCGCCGGCGATTCGGCGAAGCGCGCTGACGAGGGAGTCGACGTCGAACAGGCTCATGGGCCGGTCGAATCGGGCGACGATGTCGAGATCGCTGTCCCAGCGGTCGGCACCCCTGGCCGTCGACCCGAACACCCGCACGTCCCTGGCGCCGTTCGCCTCGAGAAAAGCCCGCATCGCCGTCCCGTGCCGGGCCACCACCAGAGACGGCGACATGCTGCGGCGCAACCCGCCCACCACCTGCTCGATGGCCTCCGGCGACAGTCGACGCCCCCGCTCGACGTCGGAGACGATGCTCTGTGACACCCCGGCCGCGCGCGCCACCTGCGACTGCGTCAACCCATGGTATTCACGCAGCTCACGAAGCTTCTGACCGTTCACACAGGCAGTATAGCGATCTGCGATATCAACGGTCTTCGGCCGCAAGCGGGCGCTCTGCTGAACGGGCGACATATCGCGCGTTCGGCAGAGCGCCACTGCCACGGCTCAGGCGAAGACGTCGGAGACGTACCGCCCGTGCTCACGCTCCATCGACTCGACCCAGCTCAGGGCCTCGTCCGCGGAGACGCCCGCGGCCTGGGCGTACATCCGCACACACGTCTCGTGCACCGCGGGGGCCATGCGCTGACCCTCGCCGCACACGTAGAACTGCGCTCCCGACCGCACGAGCTCGGCGACGTCGGCGCGGTCGGCCCACAGCCGGTCCTGAACGAACCGCATCGGCCCGTCCGGCCCGTCCTCGGGCTC
>JBDIAM010000042.1:0-15784 GCA_039812445.1 Piscicoccus intestinalis
CGTCGGGCGTCAGGCCAGTGGGGCGGCGGCGGGGACGCGGCGCGGGACGGGCACGGGGGTGCGCAGGCGGCAGTCGGTGGGGATGCCGCCGAGGCGGTCGAGCACCTCGAGCGTGGCCGTCGAGCGGTTCATCGTGATGAAGTGCAGGCCAGGGGCGCCCTCGGCGAGCATCCGCTCGCCGAGTTCCGTGGCGATCGCCACGCCCTCGGCCCGCAGCGCGGCCCGGTCGTCGGCGAGCGGCTCGAGCCGGGACACCACCGCCTCCGGCAGCGGGGTGCCCATGAGCTGCGCCATGCGCGCGATCTGCGCGTAGTTGGTCACCGGCATGAGCCCGGGCACGATCGGCAGGTCGCGACGGGAGGAGACGGCGTCGCGCATCCGCAGGTAGGCGTCGGCGTCGAAGACCATCTGGGTCACGGCGAACTGCGCGCCGGCGTCGGCCTTGCGCACCAGGGTCTCGACGTCCTGGGCCAGGCCGGAGGACTCCGGATGCACGTCGGGGAAGGCCGCGACGCCGACCGTGAACGAGCTCAGCGCGGAGATCAGCTCGACGAGCTCGTCGGCGTGCGAAAGCCCCTCGGGGTGCGCGTGCCAGGCCCCCCGGGCGTCGCCGGGCGGGTCGCCGCGCAGCGCGAGCACGTTGTGGATGCCGGCCGCCGCGTAGGAGCCGATCACCTCGCGCAGCTCCTCGACCGACGCCCCGACGCAGGTCAGGTGCGCCATCGCGGTCAGCGTCGTGGTGAGCGCGATCTGCTCGGTGACGCGCACCGTGCGGTCCTGCGTGCTGCCTCCGGCGCCGTAGGTCACGGAGACGAACGCGGGGTCGACCCGCTCGAGCCGCCGGATGGCCGCCCAGAGGGTCTCCTCCGCCGCGTCGTCCTTGGGCGGGAAGAACTCGAAGCTGAAGGCCGGTCGCGGCGAACGCAGCAGATCAGGAATGGTGGGCCGGGCACGCATGCACGTAAGCCTAATAACGGCGCACACCGTAGGCTGCGAGCACCCACCATCCGGGAGGCCACCGTGACCCGTGTTCGCGACCTGCACGACCTGCGTCGTCGCGTCCAGCAGCAGATCGAGACCGAGCTGGCACACCAGCGTGACGTGCTCGCCGAGCTCGGCGACGAGGGCACCGCCCTGCTGGAGGTCATCGCCGCGCTCCTGCAGGGCGGCAAGCGGTTGCGCGCGGCGTTCTGTTACTGGGGGTACCGGGGGTTCGGCGGCAGCCACGACGACGCGGCGGTGCGGGCCGCGAGCGCGATGGAGTTCTTCCAGGCCGCGGCGCTGTTGCACGACGACGTCATGGACGACTCCGACGTGCGCCGCGGCGCCCCGACCGCCCACGTGCACCTCGCCGACCGGCACGACCGGGCGGGCTGGACCGGCCGCTCGGAGCGGTTCGGGCAGGCCGGCGCGATCCTCGCCGGCGACCTGTGCCTCGTGTGGACCGACGAGGTGATGGCCACCAGCGGTCTGCCCGTCGACGAACTCGCCCGTGCCCGGCGCTGCTACGACGAGATGCGCACCCAGCTCATGGCCGGTCAGTTTCTCGACATCCTGCACGCGGCCCGGGGCTGGACGTCCCTGGGGCACGACGAGCGGATCGCCGCGGCCCGGCAGGTGGTGCGGTTCAAGAGCGCGAAGTACTCGGTCGAGCAGCCGCTGCTCATCGGCGCCGACGCCGCGGGCATCACCCTCGACGACCGCGCGCACCTGTCGCGGTTCGGGCTCGAGCTCGGCGAGGCGTTCCAGCTGCGCGACGACGTGCTCGGCGTCTACGGCGACCCCGAGACCACCGGCAAACCCGCCGGGGACGACCTGCGCGAGGGCAAACAGACGGTGCTGGTCGCTTTGACGCTGCAGCGCTGCGCTCCCCGGGAGGCGGCGCTGCTGGCCGAGGGGCTGGGCGACCCGGGGCTGACGACCGGCGACATCGAGCGGCTGCGGCTGATCATCCGCGACAGCGGCGCCCTCGACGCCCTCGAGGACATGATCGAGGTGCGCACCCGCGCCGCGCAGGAGTCGCTCGCGGGCCTGCGCACGATCAGCGCCGAGGGCACCGCGGCCCTGGCGGAACTGACGCTGCTGTCGACCGAGCGCGCCACCTGAGCCGAGCCCGAGCGCGAGCCGAGCCGCGACCACGACACGCCACCACCACGCCGAGGCCACGTCGAGCCCGCGTCACGGCGGGACTCAGAACGCGGTCTCCATGGCCCGGCGCCGGATCTCGGTCTTGTGCCCGGCGAGCAGCGACCCCATCGGGGTGCCGTCGGCCGGCAGCGCCTCCTGCGCGGTGAACAGCCAGCGCACGATCTCCTCGTCGTCCATGCCGCCGTCGCCGAGGACGATGATCGTGCCGCGCAGTTCCGGCCGCGGACCGTCTCCGGTGACGAACACCTCCGGGATCGAGATCGCGTTGTTCGGTCCGCGCCGGACGGCGACGAGGTGGCGGTCCTTGAGCTGGTTGCGGACGGTGCCCATCGGCACGCCCTGACGCTGCGCGGCCTCGGGCACCGACAGCCACGAGCCGACGAGCGCATCGAGGCTGCCGGCCGCCGGGTCGGAGGCGGAGGTCGAGGTGCCGTCGGAGCCGGTGGCTGAGGTGCTGTCGGCGGCTGTGGGGGCGGGTTCGTCGGTGTCGTGCACGCCTCTACAGTGGCATGCCGCACCGACACGCCCCGCCCGAGGCGGTCGCCCGCGCCGAGGCGAGCGAACCGGGAAGCGTACTGGGCTGCGCGGAGTGCGCCGCGAGGCGCGCCGGTGCACGGCGACGTCCCCGATCTGCGGCCAGGGCTTCGCTACATTCGCGACGTCACTGCGCACGCAACGAAACTCCCGATCCGCTCGGCCGATTCCGCCAGCCGCCCGGTGACCCTCAGGAAGGACTCCCGTGCCCATCCCCCTCGTCGGACCCGCCATCTCGCCGACCCTGCCGTACCCCGAGACGCTCGCGGCGCACGTCCGCGGGCCGGCGCAGTCGGCTCAGTCGACCGCCCGGTGGGGTCGGTATGTCGTGCAGCCCGGCGACACGCTGCTGGCTCTGGCCATCTCGCGCGGCACGAGCGTCGAGGAGATCGTGGCGCGCAACATGCTCGGCGACGCCGACATCCTGCGCGCGGGCCGGGCGATCGCGCTGCCGGGCGGCACCCTCGCCGGCCACACCGGCCACGCGTCCGGCGGTCAACGCGCCACCGGCTCCTCCGGCTCCTCCGGCTCGCGGGGCGACGGCAGCCACGTCGTGCGGCCGGGCCAGACGCTGTCGGGCATCGCGGCGCGGCACGGCGTCGGCACCGCCACCCTGGCCGCGGCCAACGGACTCGACGGCGACACGATCCGCCCCGGGCAGCGGCTGACGATCCCGCAGGGCCGCACGCTCGCCCGCGAACGCGTCACCTCCGCGCGCGCCCAGGCGGCCGGCGCCCGCACGGTCATCGCGACCGTCCGCCCCGGAGACGGGCTCGCCCGCCTCGCGCAGCGCTACGGGGTCTCCCGGGCCTCGATCCTCAAGGCCAACAACCTCTCCCCCGGCACGATGCTGCGCGCCGGTCAGGAGCTGCGCATCGTCGGCACCCGGGTCGCCGGGCGCGCCCCCGCCTCCGAGCGGCTCTCCCGCTCCTCGGAGATCAACCGCGCGCACCTGCACCGGCAGGACGTGCCGACCCGCACCCAGACCCGCCGGCTCATCGCCGCCGAGGCCCGCCGGCAAGGTGTCGACCCGACCCTGGCGGTCGCGGTCGCCTACCAGGAGTCGGGCTGGTCGCAGCGGGCGGTCTCGCACAAGAACGCCATCGGCGTCATGCAGTGCCTGCCCTCGACCGCGGGGTGGGTCTCCGGCCACGTCGGCCGCGACCTCGACCTGCTCGACACCCGCGACAACATCACGTGCGGCGTGGCGCTGCTGCGGAGCCTGACCCGTTCGGCCCGCGACCTCGACGAGGTCATCGGCGCCTACTACCAGGGCCTGACGTCGGTGCGCGCGAACGGCTACTACGCCGACACCACCCGCTACGTCGCCAACGTCCGCGCGCACATGGACCGGCTCGCCGACTCCTGAGCGCCGCACCGCCCCACCGCGATCGGCGCGCCGCGCGGGCGGGTCGCTACCCGGGGAGCCGGTAGGCCCGCCCCTACACTGCGAGCGTGGCCCTCGCCGAGCGCACCGCCCTCATCGACCGCGTCATCGACGGTCGATACCGCGTCGTGCGCCACCTGGCCGACGGGGGCATGGGGTCGGTGTACGTCGCGATCGATCTGCGGTTGGAACGCGACGTCGCGCTGAAGGTCATGCGCGAAGACCTGGCCCGCGACCCCAGCTTCGTCGAGCGGTTCCGCAAGGAGGCCCGCTCCGCCGCGCGACTGTCGCACCCGAACGTCGTCGCCGTGCACGACCAGGGCGAGGACGACGGCATCGTGTTCCTCACGATGGAACTCGTCGAGGGCTACACGCTGCGGTCCTGGCTGCGGCGGGTCCGGGCGCTGACCCCGGCGGAGGCGCTCGACACGATCCAGCCCGTGCTGTCGGCGCTGGCCGCCGCCCACCGCGCCGGCATCGTGCACCGCGACGTCAAGCCCGAGAACGTGCTGATCTCCACCGAGGGCGTCGTCAAGGTCGCCGATTTCGGGTTGGCGCGGGCGGTGACGAGCACGACCTCCAGCGCGTTGTCCGGCACCGTGCTCGGCACGGTCGCCTACCTGGCCCCCGAGCAGGTCGAACGCGGGGTGGCCGACGCCCGCAGCGATGTGTACGCCGCCGGGCTGATGCTGCATGAGATGCTCACCGGCCGCCCCGCCGTCTCCGGGGACTCGCCGTTCCACGTCGCCTTCCAGCACGTGCACGGCCGGCTCACCCCGCCCTCCGAGCAGGTGCCGACGCTGCCCGCGGCTCTCGACGACCTCGTCGGCCAGGCCACCCGGCGCGACCCCGACGACCGCCCCGCCGACGCCGCCGCCTGGCTGAGCCGGGTGCGTGAGTGCCGCGCCCGGCTCAGTCGCAGCCAGCTCGCGGCCCGGCCCCGGGTCACCGCGTCGTCGGCAGCCTCGGCCGACGCGCCGGCGCCGGCCGCCGATGACGCCACCGGGCGGGTCCGCAGGTCGCGTCTCGGTGCGCTGACCGGCCGGGCTGCGGCGCTGCGCTCGATGCGCCACGCACCCGCCACCGACGAACGCGTCGACGCGGGCCACGAGCGGCTGCCCACCGCGGGCGGCGCGGCCGAGAACGACACCGGCGTGCTCCTGCGCCACACCCAGATCCTTACCCTCCCGACCGACTCGAAGACCGGCTCGGGGCGCGGGGCGAGGGGCGCGGCGCCGGGCGCCTCGGCTCGTCGCCGGGGTCCGGACGGCGCGGCGTTCCGGGCGGCGCAGGGCGCGGGGTCGGGCGGCGCGCCCGCCGGGTCCGGTCCGTCCGGTGCGCCGCGCGACGGTTCGCCCGTCGGTCGAGGCGGTTCGGCGCGGTCGGGCGGTCCCGGGAGACGGGCCGGATCGGTCTCCGGTGCGCCGGGCCGCCGCCGTCGACAGGCCGTCGTGGCGGCGGCGCTGGCGCTCGTGCTGGGCGCCGGATGGTACGTGGCGGCCGGTCCGGCCTCGGAACGCCCGGTGCCGGGCGTCACCGGGCAGGAGCAGGCGAGCGCGGCCGAGGCGTTGGCGGCCGCCGACCTGCGCGTCGATGTCGACGAGGTGTTCTCGGAGACGGTTCCCGCCGGCACCGTCGTCTCCTCCGACCCGCAGGCCGGCCAGGGCGCCTGGCGCTGGTCGAGCGTGACGCTGGCGGTCTCCCGCGGCCCGGAGCGCTACGCGGTACCGGACGTCACCAACACCACCCCCGAGGAGGCGCAGCAGCGCATCATCGACGCCCACCTCCAGGTCGGCGCGATCCGGCACGCCTATCACGACTCGGTCGAGGCCGGCCGGGTCGTCGGCGCCACCCCCAAGCCGGGCACCCAGTCCAAGCCGGGCACCTCGGTCTCCATCACGGTCAGCCGCGGTCCCGAACCGATCGACCTCGCCGACTGGCGCGGGAAGTCGGTCGAGGAGGCCGCGAAGCTCCTGCGCGACAAGGGCGTGACGGTGACCGTCTCCGGCGAGGAGTTCAGCGGCACGATCGACGAGGGCGACGTCATCTCGCAGACCCCCGGACCGGGCACGCTGAAACGCGGTGACGCCGTGACGTTCGTCGTCTCCAAGGGCCCCGACCTCGTCAAGGTGCCCAACGTCCGGGGCGAGAGCCGCACCGAGGCCGTGCACGCTCTCGAGAAGGCGGGCTTCACGGTGTCGGTCGAGACGATCGCCGGCGGGCTGTTCGGCACCGCGCACTCCACCGACCCAGCCGGCGGCAAGAGCGCCCCCCGCGGCTCGAAGATCACGCTGCGGATCGTCTGAGCACGGGCGCCGGGCCCGACTCCCGCCCGACTCCTGCCCTACCTCGTGGGTGCGCTCTCCTGGTGCGCCCTACTCCTGGTGCGCGTACCGCTCCTCGCGCCACACGTCACCGGTGAAGTGGTAGCCGCGCTGCTCCCAGAACCCGCGCCGCGGCTCCACGCAGAACTCCAGCGCGATGAGCCACTTCGGGCCTTTCCACCCGTACAGGTGCGGCACGACGAGCCGCATCGGCCAGCCGTGTTCGGCAGGCAGCGGCTCACCGTCGAGGTGGGTGGCGAAGATCGACCGCGGCGAGAGCAGGTCGTCGATCGTGATGATGCTGCTGTAACCGTACGAGCCGTACGGGATGGCGTAGCGCGCCTCGTCGGCGGGCTCCACCAGGTCGAGCACAGCCCCACACGGGATGCCGCCCCACCGCACGTCCTGCACGGTGCTGCGCGACACGCAGTGGTGATCGGCGACGACCTCGATTCGCGGTAACGGCTCCAGATCCGCCCACGACAGCGTGCGATCGGCGTGATCCGCGGTCGCGCCGGAGACGGTCAGCGACCAGCTGGCGAGATCGATCCGCGGCACTCGACCGTAGTGGTTCGGCCGCCAGGTCTGCGCCCGGTGCTGCCCGGGCGGCAGGGGCCGAGGCTCGGCGTAACCGTCCGCCGGGTCCTCCTCGCGATGCGCCACATTCACAAGGCTAGGTCGTGCGGCCGAGGCCGAACGCACCACCCCGGTCCGCACCGATTTCTCCCGGAGGAACCCGTTCATAGCCGAGCCGGGTGGCGCCTGAATCGATGCCGACCAGGGAGCCCGCCACCGGCGCACGCGGCGCCCGTCAGCGCTGCGTGAGCATCTCCGCGACGACGAAGGCGAGCTCCAGGCTCTGTTGATGGTTCAGCCTGGGGTCGCACAGGGTCTCGTACCGCAGCTCGAGGTCGCGGTCCTCGACGTGCATGGCGCCGCCGAGGCACTCGGTGACGTCGTTGCCGGTGAGCTCCACGTGCAGGCCGCCGGGAATGGTGCCGAGCGCCTGGTGCACCTCGAAGAAGCCGCGCACCTCCTCGACGATGTCGTCGAAGCGCCGCGTCTTGAAGCCACTGGCGGACTCGAACGTGTTGCCGTGCATCGGATCACACACCCAGGTCACGTCGATGCCGGCGTCGGTGACGGCCTGCACGATCGGAGGCAGTGCCTCGCGCACCCGCTGCGCGCCCATCCGGGTGATGAGCGTGAGCCGGCCCGGCAGCCCGTCGGGGTCGACGAGCCGGGCCATCTCGATGACCTCCGCCGGGTCGGCGGTCGGACCGACCTTGATGCCGACCGGGTTGGTGACCCGGGAGACGAAGTCGAGGTGCGCGCCGCCGATGTCGCGGGTGCGCTCGCCGACCCACACGAAGTGCCCGGAGGTCGCGTACGGCAGCCCGGTGCGCGAGTCGATGCGCGTCAGCGGGCGTTCGTAGTCGAGCACGAGCGCCTCGTGGCCGGCCCACACGTCGACCCGACGCAGCTCCTCGAAGTCGACCCCGCAGGCGTCCATGAACCGCATCGCCTTGTCGATGTCCTTGGCGAGCTTCTCGTAGCGGGCGTTCGCGGAGTTCGCGATGAAGCCGCGGTTCCACTCGTGCACGAACCGCAGGTCGGCGAATCCGCCCTGGGTGAAGGCGCGCACGAGGTTCAGCGTGGCCGAACTCGTGTGGTAGGCCCGCAGCAGCCGCTGCGGATCGGGGATCCGCGCCGCCGGGCTGAAGTCGAAGTCGTTGACGAGGTCGCCGCGGTAGGCCGGCAGCGTCGTCTCCCCGCGGGTCTCGGTGTCCTTGCTGCGCGGCTTGGCGAACTGGCCGGCGATGCGGCCCACCTTGACCACCGGCATGCTCGCGCCGTACGTCAGCACCACCGACATCTGCAGCAGCGTCTTGATCCGGTCGCGGATGTTGTCGGCCGTGGCCGCCGCGAACGTCTCCGCGCAGTCCCCACCCATGAGCACGAACGCCTCGCCGTTCGCCGCATCGGCCATCCGCTGCCGCAGCACATCACACTCCCCCGCGAACACCAGCGGAGGCAGCGTGCCCAGCGCCGCGCTCACCTGCGCCAGCGCGTCGGTGTCGGGCCAGGTCGGCTGCTGTTTCGCGGGCAGCTCGGGCCAGGTCAGCGGTGCGGAAGTCGTCGTCACCCGAACAGGGTAGGCGGGAGCCGTTCGCGAGCTGGAACCCGGTCGCATACCGGGCGGCCCACGCGCCGGCGCCGGCGGCTGCAGGCGTCGGCCGCGGCCCTGCGGCTCAGGCGTCGGGCGCCGGCCCCTGCGGACGGTCCAGCCCCTGCTCGATCGCGTACCGCACGAGCTCCACCCGGTT
Organism: Piscicoccus intestinalis; assembly: GCA_039812445.1. GTDB lineage: Bacteria > Actinomycetota > Actinomycetes > Actinomycetales > Dermatophilaceae > Kineosphaera > Kineosphaera intestinalis_A. Next base: position 8,721 of record JBDIAM010000042.1, read on the forward strand.
GTGCAGCTGCAGCTTGCCGAGCGTGTTCTGCACATGGTTCTGTACGGTGCGGTGCGACAGCACGAGCTGCGCGGCGATCTGCTTGGCGGACAGCCCGGTGGCGACCAGCCGCAGGATCTCCGTCTCGCGCGGCGTCAGCCGCGGCACCGGGGGGCCGCCGGACGGGCCGCGATCCTCGATCCGCGCCATCCGCCGGTACTCCCCGAGCACGAGGCCGGCGAGTCCCGGCGTGAAGACCGCCCGCCCCCGCGCCGTCGCCGCGACCGCCTCGATGACCTCCTGGGCCTGCGCCGACTTCACGAGGTACCCGGTCGCGCCCTCGCGCACCGCCTCCAGCACGTCGGCCTGCTCCGCGCTCGCCGAGAGCACGAGCACGTTCGTGTCGCACTGCGCGTCGCGCAGCGCCCGGCACACCCCGACGCCGTCGAGTTCGGGCAGGTTGAGGTCGAGCACGAGCACGTCCGGGCGCAGATCGATCGTTCGGCGCAGCGCGCGCGGACCGTCCTCGGCGGTCGCGACCACCTGGTAGCCGGCCTCGGCGAGGTCGCGCGCCACCGCCTCGCGCCACATCGGGTGGTCGTCGGCGATGACGACGCGCACGTCCTGCGGGTCCGGCCTCATGACTTCCTCTCTGGGGCGCCACGCCCCCTGGGCGTCGCGTGGCGCACCTGTCGCACCTCGTGCCGCTGCGACCACTGTGGCATTCCTGTGGCGCCGCTGTGTCGCTCCTCACCATGCCTCCCTCGACCGAGCCTTCGAGCGAGCCGGCTACCCACCGCGCGGGATGCGTAGCTCCCAACTCGTGCCGGCCCCGAGCGCGCTGCGGCACACCGCGCTGCCGCCGATCTCGGCGAGCCGGCCCTCGATGCTGCCGGCCACCCCGATCCGGCCCGCCTCCCGAGCCGCCTGCAGCGTGCCGTCGGCCATCCCGACCCCGTCGTCGCGGATCGTCACGACGATCTCCTCGTCTTCGTCCTCGACGAGGATCCAGGCGCGCGCACCGGCTCCCGCATGGGCCTCGACGTTGTCGAGGGCCGCGCCCGCAGCGGCCGCGAGCTGCTCGACCCGGGTCGCCGGAGCCGGTACCGCTTCGGCCGGTCCGGAGACCTGCACGTGGTCGCCGCGCTGCCCCGCCAGCCGGCGCAGCGCGGCGGTGACGTCGAGCCGGCCGCCGTGAGCCGTCTCCGGCTCGGGCACGGAGATCAGGTCGCGCAGCCGGCGTTCCTGGCGGGCCGCGATGTCGCCGAGTTCGCGGGCCGGCCCGCCGACCTCCTGGCCGCGCCGGTGGATGAACGTCAGGGCCTGCAGCACCCCGTCGTGCACGGTGCGCGCGAGCCGTTCGCGCTCCGCGGTCTCGGCCCGCAGCTGCAGGGCCTGGCGCAAGGCCTCGTCACCGCGGCGGGCCGCCTGCGAGACCCACCCCGAGCAGCCGGCCACGATGAACAACAGCACGATGTTGTGGATCGTGCCCTCGGTGGGGAGCCCGATCTCGATGAGGTCGACGATGACGATGACGAGCCACGCCCCGTAGGCCGCCAGCGGCCCGCGGTACAGACCTGCGGCGATGACCACGGCGCCCGCCCAGATCCCCGGCACGGTCGACGCCCCGCTCTGGCGGACCCAGTCGAGGTCGACCCACAGCGTCGCCAGGATCGCCCCGGACGCCAACCCCAACTCCGCCCAGACCTGCCACAACTCGCGGCGGCGGTGCACGAGCATGAGCACGGTCCAGCCCGCCAGCACCGCCAACACGCACCACCCCACGGCCGGCCGGTGCACGTGCTCCAGTCGACCGGCGAACTCGTAGACGGCGTAACAGATCGCCAGGAGCCGGAAGATGTCGACGGCGTCCCAGAGGGCGGCCATCGACGGGTGGTCCACGCCCGGCTCGTAGGCGGGCGGCAGCAGCGCCTGCATCCCGCGTCGTCGCGTCAGGCCCGGCGTGCCCTCCGGCGGCGTCACCGCCACGGCTACCTCGCGCCGTCTCCGTCTGCGCGGCCGGCGGCCGGCTCCACCGTGCCCGACTCGGGCAGGTAGACGGTGCCGTCGTCGTCCAGCCGCTGCCGGCTCACCGGAGACGGCGCGGTCTTCGGCGCGTCGCCCGCCGCACCCGACTCGGCGGAGTCATCGGACTCCTCGGCGTCTCGGTCGCGACCGGGAAGGTCGAGAGAGCGCGCCTTGTCGCGGGCGGCGGCCATGAGGTCTTCGGCCTTGGCGCGCGCCTGGGCCGACTCGGTCTTGGCGGCGGCGACCAGCTCCTCGGCCTTGGCCCGCGCCTGCGCCGACTCCGCCCGGGCCGCGGCCAACAGCTCCTCGGCCCGCGCGGCCAGGGCCGCCTTGCGGGTGGCGGCGTACTCGTCGACGTACTCCTGCCCGGACAGTTCCTGCAGCGACGACATCACCTCGTCGGTGATGCTGCGCAGGAGCACCCGGTCGTCGTGCCGGCCGATGTGGGCGGACACGTCGATCGGCTCACCGAAGCGCACCCCGATCGTCGTGATCGTCGGGATCTTCTGGCCGGTGGGCTGGGCCTTGTCGGTGCCGATCATCGCGACCGGGATGATCGGCACGCCCGCCTCCATCGCCATCCGCGCGACGCCCGTCTTGCCGCGGTACAGCCGTCCGTCGGGTGAGCGGGTGCCCTCGGGGTAGATGCCGAACAGCTCGCCGCGGGCGAGCACCTCCAGGCCCGCGTCGATCGCGGCCCGGGACGCCTGGCCACCGGTGCGATCGATGGGGATCTGCCCGGTGCCGCGAAAGAAGATCGCCTTGAGCCGACCGACGGCGCTGGGGTCGGTGAAGTACTCCATCTTCGCGGGGAACGTGATCCGACGATCGAGCACGAGCGGCAGGAAGATCGAGTCGGAGAACGACAGGTGGTTGCTGGCGAGGATCGCCGGCCCGTAGCGCGGCACGTGACCCAGCCCCTCGACGCGCGGCCGGAACAGCACCCGCAGCAGCGGCCCGAGCAGTACGCGCTTGAGCACCCAGTACAGCATCGAACACCTCGCAGGTCATGGGCAGGTCATGGGTCGGCCGACGGCCCGAACTCTACTGGCCGCCGCCGACAGGATCGTGACCGCTGGGGAACCCCGCGGCCAACGTGACAGAATCGAGCCCCCGTCGGAGCGGACCGGGCGCCGACCGGGGGTTTGACCGTGGCCGAAACCGCGTCGACGCGGCCTTCGCGCCGACGCCAGGATGCGAGGAGTGGCGATGACCGAGCCGGAACGCAGCACCGGCGATGGGCCGCTCCCGCAGGGGCCCGACCTGACCGCCTTCGCGCACGACGGCTCCGACGTCGGGGTGCTCGTCGTGCACGGGTTCACCGGCTCCCCGCAAGGCGTGCGCCCGCTCGCGCAGGCGTTCGCCGACGCCGGGTTCTCGGTGCGGCTGCCGGTGCTGCCGGGGCACGCCACCACGTGGCAGGACCTCAACACGACCACCTGGCGGCATTGGTACGGCGAGGTGGAGCGCGCGTTCGTCGAGCTGCGAGCGCGCACTCGGGTGGTCGTGGCGGCCGGGTTGTCGATGGGCGGTGCGCTCGCGACCCGGCTCGCCGAACTGCATCCCGACGACATCGCCGGGCTTGTGCTCGTCAACCCCGCGTTCCGCGTCGACGATCGCCGGATGGCGGCGCTGCCCCTGCTGTCGCGGCTGCTGCCGTCGCTGCCCGGCATCGGCAACGACATCCACCGCGCCGACGGGGAGCCGGAGTGGTGCTACGACCGGATCCCGTTGCGCGCGTTGGCTTCCCAGACGCAGCTGTGGCGGCGCACGGTGGCCGACCTGGACCGGGTGCGCATGCCCGTGCTGCTCGCGCACTCCACCCAGGACCACGTGGTGCCGGCCTCGAGTTGGCAGCTGTTCGACCGCCGCGTCGGCTCGCGAGACGTGACCCGGTTGGAGTTGACGCGCTCCTATCACGTCGCCACGCTGGATGACGACGCGCAGTTGCTGCAGCAGGAGGCCGTCGCCTTCGTCTCCCGCATCGCCGCCGGCGTCACCCGAACCGATGCGGAGGTGCCCGATGGGCGATGACGACCGCCCAGACCGTTCCGACCGCTCCGACCGTCGTGACCGCCTGGACCACACGGACGCGACCGACCCGCGCCCCGACTCCCGTCCGGAGTTCCCGAGCCTGACCGACCGGGAGTTCGCCGAGCGCTTCGACCTCATCGTCGCGAACTGGGAGGGGCCCGCCACCCCCGACGCCTCCGGCGCCTCCGGCGACGTGGTCGACAGTGACGACGGCGACGGCCGCGACGAACACGACGATGCCGCCGGTCCCGATGCCCCCCGCTCTCGCAGCGCCCGCGGGGACGCCGACAGCGGCACCGGCGAGCCGACCCGGTCACGCACCGACGTTCCGCCCACGACCGACCGGCCCCGCGAGATCCACATCGAGTCACGCTCGATGCGCGACCTCGCCTCCGCAGGGCCCGAGCAACCCGACCGAACCGGGACCGCGCAGCGACCCGGAACGCCGCAGCGGCACGAACCGCACGCGCCCACCGACTGGCGCGTGCACATCCCGCCGGAGGACCCGGACGACGAGGACTACGTGCCGCCCCCGCCGCGCCCGCTGCCCAGCGGCGACCTCGGCTTCTGGGGTGCGCTCATCGGGCTCATCGGCGGGCCGCTGTGGCTGGTGTACCTCGCGGTCACCCAGGACGGCACGCGCCTGACGATCGGCGCGGCCCTCGCGATGACCGTCGCGGGATTCGCGATCATCGTCGCCCGCCTGCCGCGCCGCGGGCAGCGCGAAGACAACGACGACGGCGCCGTCGTCTGAGCCCACTGCGAGCCGCCTGAGCCACGCTGAGCCGTCCTCGGCCACCCTCGGCCACCCGGTCACGCTGAGCCCGAGGCGCCCCGCACCCTCGCGACCCGCCGGTGACGTCCGGCGGCCTCAGGCCTCGCTGGCCTGCACCCGCGCGAGATCCGCGGCGCCGATGAGGCCGGCGTCGTTGCCCAGCGCGGCCCCCACGACATCCGCCTCCGGGCGGTAGCCGCGGCCGGTGAGCTTGCGCCGGAAGGTGTCACGAGCCGGGTCGATCAGCAGGTCACCGGCCGCGCTGACTCCGCCTCCGATGACGAACCGCCCCGGGTCGAGGGCGGCGGCGATGTTCGCCAAGCCCACGCCGAGCCAGTGCCCGACCTCCGCGAGCAGCTCCCGGGCGGTGGGGTCCCCGGCCTTGGCGGCCTGCGTGATGAGCGGTCCGGTGAGGCCGCCCGGCTCGGCGTCGACGAGCGCCGCGAGATCCTGCACCACCGGAGACTGGGCGAGGATCATCGAGCGGGCCTCCCGCACGAGCGCGTTGCCGGAGGCGTACTGCTCCCAGCAGCCGCGGTTGCCGCATTCGCAGCGCTGCCCGTCGGGCACGACCTGCATGTGCCCGAACTCGGCGGCGATGCCCCACTTGCCGCGCTGCAGCCGCCCGTCGATGATGAGGCCGCCGCCGATGCCGGTGCCCAGGGTGATCATGACGAGGTGAGACTCGCCCTGTGCCGCGCCGTAGCGCCATTCGGCCCAGGCCGCGGCGTTGGCGTCGTTCTCCACGTAGATGGGTCGCCCGACCCGGGCGCTGAGGCCCTCGCGCAGCGGCTCGTTGCGCCACGAGAGGTGCGGGGCGAACACGACCGTCGCCCCGTCGGCGCCGACGAACCCCGCCGCCCCGATGCCGACGGCCCGCACCTGCCCGGGACCGGCGTGCATGCGGTCGTCGGCGACCGCCCCCATGAGTTCCTCGAAGACCGAGACGATGGTGTCCTCGACGACGCGGGGCGACTTCGACCGCTCCGGCGTGTCGCGGCGGGCACGCCACACGATGCGTCCCGCCTCGTCGACGACGCCGCCTGACACCTTGGTGCCGCCGATGTCGATGCCGATCGCGTAGTCGATCGCGGTCACCGTTTCTCCCGTCTCGCCAGAGCCGCGGCCCCGATCAGCCCGGCTTCGTTGCCCAGGCCCGCCAGGGCCCAGGTCGCCTCCGGACGATAGCCCCTGCCCGACAGGTTGCGGCGGAAGGCCGCGACCGCCGGCCCGAGCAGCAGATCGCCGGCCTGCGCCACACCGCCTCCGAGCACGAACATGCTCGGGTCGATGATCGCGGCGATGGAGGCGGCCCCCTCGCCGATCCACCGGCCGAGGTCGCTGAGCAGTTCGATGCTCGCGGGGTCGCCGTCGTTGGCGGCCTTCGTGATGTGCGGCCCCTCGAGCGCCTCGGGGTCGTTGCCGGCCAGCTCGTTGAGGGTGCGGGCCAGCCCGGGCGCCGTCCGCATCACCTCGCGTGCGTCGCGCACCAGCGCGCTGCCGGAGGCGTACTGCTCCCAGCAGCCGCGGTTGCCGCAGCCGCACAGGTGCCCACCGGGGACCACCCGCATGTGGCCGAGTTCGCCGGCGATACCGAACGCGCCGCGCATGAGTTCGCCGTCGAACACGACGCCGCCGCCGACCCCGGTGCCGATTGTGATGAGGGCCATGTCGGCGACGTCGCGGGCCGGGCCGTAGAGAAACTCGCCCCACGCGGCCGCGTTCGCGTCGTTCTCGATGACGACCGGCACGTTGAGCTGCTCCTCGAGCATCGCGCGCAGCGGCGCGTCGCGCCAGGCGATGTTCGGGGCGAACCGCACCATCGAACGCTCGGCGTCGATCATGCCCGCGCACGCCACCCCGACCGCCTCGAACTCGCCGTGCGCGGCCAGTCGCCGGACCAGCGAACTCGCGGTCGCGACGATCGCGTCGGGCTCCGTGGCCGGGGTTTCCGCGCGGGTCTGCTGCACGATGCGACCCTCGCCGTCGACGATGCCTGCGCTGATCTTCGTGCCGCCGATGTCGATGCCGACCGTCGCAGTCATCTTTCGTCCCTCTCCTCGGTGGACAGCCGGTGAGCCGCGGCTCGCAGCCCCTCGGCCAGCAACGCCGCGACGTCCGCGACGCGCTCGAGCACGTGCGGATCCAGCGCCGCCGCCGTGCCTCGGCAGAACGGACAGACCGCGCACGCGCGCGGCGCCCGGCACCCGCAACACGCGCACCCTACCTCCGGTTCCGAGCCGTCCGC
>JBDIAM010000043.1:0-15554 GCA_039812445.1 Piscicoccus intestinalis
CCCCGCGTCGTGCGCGCCTGCGAATCCCACGTCCTCGGCGACTCCCCGCCACCCCCACCCCTCTGACGGCCGAAGGCTGCCCTGTCGGCCGAGGGCTAGGGTTACAGCACGAGCCCTCGACCGACAGGGCAGCCTTCGGCCAAATGGGGGGCCGGGACGGGGTGGCGGGGGGCGGCGCTGCCTCCGGGGCGGGGCGGCGTCCAGGCTTTAGGATCGGCGTCGGGGTCAACGGTCTGCCCCCCATGGGCGCCACCGCCGTCCGCCGTCCAACGCGTCGAGGCCGGCGCCGTTGCAGCCACCGCAAGCATCGAGTGAGGACACCCGCGTGAAGATCACCGTCGTCGGTCTCGGCAAGATCGGTCTGCCCCTGGCCGTGCAGTTCGCGAGCAAGGGGCACCATGTCGTCGGCGCCGACGTCAACCCCGGCGTCGTCGAGCAGGTCAACGCCGGGCAGGAGCCGTTCCCCGGCGAGGCGCACCTGGCGGAGAAGCTCGCCGAGCTCGTGCCCGCCGGCAACCTTCAGGCCACCACCGACACCGCCGCGGCCGTCGCGCAGTCCGATGCGGTCGTCGTCGTCGTGCCGCTGTTCGTCGACGCCGACGGCATCCCCGACTTCGGCTGGATGACCAGCGCCACGCAGGACATCGCCCGCGGCCTGAAGCCGGGCACGCTCGTCTCCTACGAGACGACGCTGCCGGTCGGCACCACCCGCGGCCGCTGGAAGCCCATGCTGGAAGAAGGCTCGGGACTGACGGAGGGCACCGACTTCCACCTCGTGTTCTCCCCGGAGCGGGTGCTCACCGGCCGCGTGTTCGCCGACCTGCGCAAGTACCCCAAGCTCATCGGCGCGCTCTCGCCCGAAGGCGCCGCCCGCGCCGGCGAGTTCTACGAGGCGGTGCTCGACTTCGACGAGCGCCCCGACCTGCCGCGCGGCAACGGCGTCTGGGACCTCGGCACCGCCGAGGCCGCCGAGCTCGCCAAGCTCGCCGAGACCACCTACCGCGACGTCAACATCGGCCTCGCCAACCAGTTCGGCCGGTTCGCCGCCGCCAACGGCATCGACGTGTACCAGGTCATCGAGGCGAGCAACTCCCAGCCGTACAGCCACATCCACCGCCCGGGCATCGCCGTCGGCGGCCACTGCATCCCGGTGTACCCGCGGCTGTACCTGTGGACCGACCCCGACGCCAGCGTCGTGCGCGCCGCCCGCGAGGCCAACGCCGCGATGCCGGTGTACACCGTCGGGCTCGCGCAGGGCGCCGTCGGTGAGCTGACCGGCAAGAAGGTCGCGGTTCTCGGCGCCGCCTACCGCGGCGGGGTCAAGGAGACGGCGTTCTCGGGCGTCTTCCCGACCGTCGACGCGCTGCGCGAACACGGCGCCCAGGTCGCCGTGCACGACCCGATGTACAGCGACGACGAGATCGCCGGATTCGGCTGGGACGCCTACCACCTCGGCGACGACGTCGACGTCGTCATCCTGCAGGCCGACCACGCCCAGTACAAGGAGCTGAGCGCCGGTGACTTTCCCGGCGTGCAGGCCGTCATCGACGGCCGCCGCGTGCTCGACCCGTCCCGCTTCGAGGGCGTCACCTTCCGCACGGTGGGCACCGCCGCCTGACCCGATGAGGCCGGGGTCGTCGACCGACGGTGGCCGCCGACCCCGGCTCTGAGCATGTACTACGCCGTCAGTACATGCCCGGGGCCACTCTCGGGGCTCACTCGGAGGCCGTGTCGATGAGCACGCGGGCGACGGTCTGCGCGGCGTGACCGTCTCCGTACGGGGCGGGCTTGGCCCCGGCGGGCCGCTCGCGCACGGCCACGTCGCGCAGCTGCGACAGGTCGTTGTCGAGGATGTTCCAGCCGTTCTCGAGGGTCTCCACCCACTCGGTCTCCGGGCGGATCGTCGTGCACGGCGTGTCGAGCAGGAACGCCTCCTTCTGCAGCCCCCCGGAGTCGGTGACGACCCCTGCGGCGCCCATGACGGCCCGCACCATCTGCGGGTAGGCGAACGGGGCGGTCTGGTGCAGGTTGCCGCCGGTCAGCTCGATGCCGTGGTCGGCGGCCTTGGCGACGAGCCGCGGGTGGGCCAGCAGCAGCACCGGCACCGGCAGGTCGCGCATCGCCGCGACGATCGCCTCGAGACGCTGCGGCGTGTCGGTGTTGTCGGGCCGGTGGATCGTCGCGAGCAGGTAGGGCGCGCCGGCGTCCATCGAGTCGGGCAGTTCGATCGGGGCGTCCGCGACGCCGTCGCGCACGAGATAGCAGACGTCGGTCATCACGTCGCCGACGAGCACGCTGCGCCCCGCCAGGCCCTCGGTGGCCAGGTGGTCCATCGCCACCTGCGTCGGGGCGAGCAGCAGGTCGGCGGCGTGGTCGGTGAGCACCCGGTTGTGCTCCTCGGGCATGCGCCGGTTGAACGAGCGCAGCCCCGCCTCCAGGTGCGCGATCGGCAGGTGCATCTTCACGGCGGAGACGGCGGCGGCCAGCGTCGAGTTCGTGTCGCCGTACACGAGCACCCAGTCCGGTTTGTGTTGATCCAAGACCGGATCGAGGCCCGCGAGCATCGCCCCCGTCTGCACGCCGTGGCTGCCGGAGCCGACCCCGAGGTGCACGTCGGGAGCCGGGATCTTGAGGTCGTCGAAGAAGACGTCGCTCATCTTGGCGTCGTAGTGCTGACCGGTGTGGACGATGACGTGCTCGACGCCGGCGTCGGCGAGCGCCGCCGCGACGGGCGCGAGCTTGACGAACTGGGGTCGGGCTCCGACGACACTGAGGACCTTCAACTCCGGTTCCCTTTCCTGGTGGGGGCCGCGCGTTACCCTGAATCGGGTGTTCGGGGGCCTTGCGACCGCAGGCCCTCGCACATTGTCACGCACGGCGCATCCGCACCGTCCCACCGCGATTCGTCGAGCGTGTCCGAAGCGCACCGCGCCTCGAGGCACATGCTTGGTACAAGCGGGTGCCCCGCGTTGCCGGGCCGCCCACCACGTCTGAAAGGGACCGCGAGCACATGAACGATTTCATTCCACCCGCCAGGCCGCTCATCGGCGAGGAGGAACGCGCCGCGGTCGACGCCGTGCTGCGTAGCGGAATGTTGGCACAAGGCCCGCAGGTCAAGGCGTTCGAGGAGGAGTTCGCCGCCCACTTCGAGCTCGGGCGGCCGTGCGTCGCGGTCAACTCCGGCACCTCTGGGCAGCACCTGGGGCTGCTGTCCAGCGGCGTCAAGGCCGGCGACGAGGTCATCGTGCCGTCGTTCACGTTCGCGGCCACCGCCAACTCCGTGGCCCTGACCGGCGCCACCCCGGTGTTCGCCGACATCCAGGCCGACAGCTTCTGCCTCGACCCGGCGGCCGTGGCCGCCGCCGTCACCGAGCGCACGGTCGGCGTCATGCCCGTGCACCTGTACGGCCACCCGGCCGACATGGTCGGCCTGCAGAAGGTGGCGCAGGAGCACGACCTGCAGATCTTCGAGGACGCCGCGCAGGCGCACGGCGCGTCGCTGCACGGCACGCCGGTCGGCGCGTTCGGGTCGTTCGGGATGTTCTCGCTGTACCCGACGAAGAACATGACCTCCGGTGAGGGCGGCATGGTCGCCTGCGGCAGCGACGAGATCGCCCGGCTCGTGCGGCTGTACCGCAACCAGGGGATGGAGAAGCAGTACCACAACGAGGTCGTCGGCATGAACAACCGGATGACCGACATCCACGCGGCGATCGGGCGCGAGCAGCTGAAGAAGGTCGGGGCCTGGACCAAGAAGCGCCAGGAGAACGCCGCGTTCCTGTCCGCCCACCTCGAGGGGGTCACGCCGCCTCCGGTCGCGCAGGGCGCCGTCCACGTCTACCACCAGTACACGATCCGCGTGCCGCAGGACCGCGACGGCTTCGCCGTTGCACTACGCGAGCAGTACAACGTCGGCTCCGGCATGTTCTACCCGGTGCCCAACCACCGGCTCGCCCCGTTCGTCGAGGGCACGCGCGACGCCGACCTGCCGGAGACCGAACGCGCCGCGGCGCAGTGCCTCTCGCTGCCGGTGCACCCCTCGCTGACGCAGGGGGATCTCGAGCGCATCGTCGAGGCCGTCAACGCGCTGGCGAAGGCGGGTGCCTGATGGCGACGCTGCGGGCGGGGCTCATCGGCCTGGGCATGATGGGCCGGCACCACGGCCGGGTGCTCGCCGGGCTGCCCGGCGTCGAACTCGTCGCCGTCGCCGACGTCTCGGGGGAGGACCCGCACGGGGTCGCGAAGGGCCGGCCGCTGTGTTCGAGCGTCGAGGAGCTCCTCGGGCACAAGCTCGACTACTGCATGGTCGCGGTGCCGACGATCTACCACGAGCCGGTCGCCACGACCCTCGCGCAGGCCGGGGTGCACGCGATGATCGAGAAGCCGCTCGCGCAGGACACCGCGGCCGCCGAGCGCATCGCGGCCGCCTTCGAGACGGCCGGTCTCGTCGGCGCGGTCGGGCACATCGAGCGGTTCAACCCCGCGCTGCAGCAGGCCCGCAGCCGCATGGAGAACGGCGACCTCGGCGACGTCTACCAGATCGTCACGCGCCGGCAGGGGCCGTTCCCGGCCCGCATCGCCGACGTCGGCGTCGTCAAGGATCTCGCGACCCACGACATCGACCTCACCTCGTGGGTGCGCCAGCAGCCGTTCGCGGCGGTCGCGGCCCGCACCGCCTTCCGGAGCGGACGCAAGTACGAAGACCTCGTCTCGATCACCGGTCAACTCGCCGACGGCACCGTGACCAGCCACCTCGTCAACTGGCTCAGCCCGTTCAAGGAGCGCGTCACGATCATCACGGGGGAGAAGGGCGCGTTCGTCGCCGACACCCTCACCGCCGACCTGACGTTCCACGCGAACGGGTCGGTGCCGACGACGTGGAGCGACATCGCCCGCTTCCGCGGCGTCTCCGAGGGCGACGTCGTGCGGTACGCGATCTCCAAGCGCGAGCCGCTGCAGGTCGAGCACGAGAACTTCCGCGACGCCGTGCTCGGCAAGGACTCCGACATCGTCACCCTCGCGCAGGGCATGGCGACCGTGCGGGTCGCGGAGGCGGCGATCGAGTCGTCCCGCACCGGGCAGACCATCACCCTGCCGGGCGTGTAGCACCCGAACGACACAACGGAGGCGGCCGTCCCCGAGCATCCGGGAACGGCCGCCTCGTTCGTGTCCAGCAGCCACGCGCAATTAGTCGGCAAAGTTTGCGTCAAGACGCGACCGGGCCCGGCCGATGAGAAGGCCATGAGCCCGGCCCCCCTTGCCCCGCCATCCGCCGCAGCCGCCGCGATCTCTGCGCCCGAACCGTCCGGCCCGTCCGCCCCGCGCGTCGCGACCGACTCCGTCTTTGCGACCGGCCGACGCGTCGCCTCCGCACCCCGGCGCCCGGTACAGCGCTTGATCCGGCGACCGGCACGGGGCCCGCTGCGCTCGGCCACGGCGGCCCTGGGCTCCCTGGGGCTGGCGGCGAGCCTGGCCGTCGGCGGCCTGGCCGCGGCGGCCCCGTCGGCGGCGGCCGCGCAGGAGGTCACGACGCGACCCGCCTCCGGCTCCTTCACGCTCACCGGATCCGGCTACGGTCACGGCCGCGGCATGAGCCAGTGGGGCGCCTACGGCGCCGCCGACGCGGGTCTGACGTGGCAGCAGATCATCGCGTTCTACTACCCCGGCACCGCCCTGCACTCGATCGCCGACTCGCAGATGCGCGTGCTCATCAGCGCCGACACCGACGGTGACACGATGGTCAAGCCCGCGGCCGGGCTCAGCGCGGTCGTCGGGCGGACCGCGGTGACGATGCCGACCGGCGCCGGCTACACCGCGTGGCGCGCCAAGCGGTACGCCAACGGCATCACCGTGCAGTACCGCGACCGCGCCGGCGCCTGGCGGGGCTGGCGGGGCTTCACGATGCGCTCCGGCGTGCTCGTCTTCCGCACCAGCAGCGGCATCGTGCGACTCGTCCTGCCCAGCGGCACGAGCCAGGACGTGCGCGGCTCGGTGTACTCGACGATCAGCGGCTCGAAGGTCATCACCGTCGTCAACTCGACGATGGAGGCGTACCTGCGCAGCGTCGTGCCCGCGGAGATGCCCGCGTCGTGGCACGTGCGGGCGTTGTCGGCGCAGGCGGTCGCGGCCCGCACCTACGCCGCCTCCTACCGGCAGCGGCAGCGGGCGAAGGGCGCGTCCTGGGACATCTGCGACTCGATCTCCTGCCAGGTCTACAAGGGCGTGGCGCGGTACACCGCCTCCGGCACGCGGGTGCCCGGCGAGTTCGCCCGCACCGACGCGGCGATCACCGCGACGAAGGGGCGGGTGCTGCGGGTGACGAAGTCGTCGACGTCGGCCTTCGCGTTCGCCGAGTTCTCCGCGAGCAACGGCGGTTACACGGTCGCCGGCGGCCCGTTCTACCAGGTCGCCAAGCGCGACCCCTACGACGGCCGGCTCGCCAACCCGAACACGGCGTGGTCGTCGAAGGTCGCCGTGACCACCCTGGAGAAGACGTACGGTCTGGGCAAGCTCATCGACGTGCGCATCCTCGACCGCGACGGCAACGGCGTCTTCGGCGGCCGCGTCGACGAGGTGCAGCTGACCGGCTCCACCCGCGCCGTCACGCTCACGGGCACCCGGCTGCGGCAGGACCTCAAGCTGCGTTCGGAGATGTTCAAGGTGACGCAGACGCCGGTGGCGCCCGCCTCCTGAGGCGTCCCCACCCCGCTCGCGACGACGCCCGCCGCCCCGATCCGGATCGGGGCGGCGGGCGTTCTCACTAGTCGCCCGGCGTTCTCAGGCGTCGTCCTCGGGCCGGCTCAGTTCGAGTGCTGCTCCACGCTGCCGGTCAGTTCGACGGTGAGGTCGGCGCCGGTCTTCTCCCGGACCTCTTCCTCGGTGACGCCGTCGGCGAGCTCGCGCAGCACGAATCCGTTCTCGGTGACGTCGATGACGGCCAGGTCGGTGATGATGCGCTGCACGACGCCCTTGCCGGTGAGCGGCAGCTCGCACTCGGCGAGCAGCTTGTGGTCGCCGTTCTTGGCGACGTGCTCCATGAGCACGATCACCTTGCGGGCGCCGTGCACGAGGTCCATCGCCCCGCCCATGCCCTTGACCATCTTGCCGGGGATCATCCAGTTCGCGATGTCGCCGTTGTGGCTGACCTGCATCGCGCCGAGAATCGCCGCATCGACCTTGCCGCTGCGGATCATGCCGAAGCTGGTCGCCGAGTCGAAGAAGCTCGCGCCCTTGCGCACGGTCACCGTCTCCTTGCCGGCGTTGATGAGGTCGGCGTCCTCCTGGCCCTCGATCGGGTACGCGCCGGTGCCGAGGATGCCGTTCTCGGACTGCAGCACGAGCTCGACGTTGTCGGGCACGTAGTTGGGCACGAGGGTCGGCAGGCCGATGCCGAGGTTGACGTAGTCGCCGTCCTTGAGTTCCGCGGCGGCGCGCGCGGCCATCTGCTCGCGGGTCAGAGCCATGTCAGATCTCCATTCACCTGCTGCTGAACTTCACTTCGTCGTGGCGCTCGTCCTCGTGGGGGCGCACGGTGCGCTTCTCGATGCGCTTCTCGTGGGCCTCCGCCGGAGACAGCGGCACGACGCGCTGCACGAAGATGCCCGGCAGGTGCACCTCGTCGGGGTCGATCTCACCCGGGTCGAAGAGGTGCTCGACCTCGGCGATCGTGACGCGGCCGCACATCGCCGCCGGCGGGTTGAAGTTGCGGGCCGCCTGACGGAACACGAGGTTGCCGTGCCGGTCGCCCTTCCAGGCGCGCACGAGGCCGAAGTCGCAGTGCAGCGCGTCTTCGAGCACGTACTCCTTCTCCTCGCCGTCGATCGTGAACGTGCGGGTCTGCTTCGGCTCGCTGGCCTTGGCGATGTTGCCGTCGGAGTCGTACTTCAGCGGCAGACCGCCCTCGGCGATCTGCGTGCCCGAGCCGGTCAGGGTGTAGAACCCCGCGATGCCGCTGCCGCCCGCGCGCATCTTCTCCGCGAGGGTGCCCTGCGGCGTCAGCTCGACCTCCAGCTCACCGCCGAGGTACTGCCGGGCGAACTCCTTGTTCTCCCCGACGTAGCTGGCGATCATCTTCGAGATCCGCTGGTCCGAGAGCAGGATGCCCAGGCCCCAGTCGTCGATCCCGCAGTTGTTGGAGGCCACCGTCAGGTCGGTGGAGCCGCGCTCGTGCAGGGCGCGGATGAGCACGCTGGGGATGCCGCAGATGCCGAAGCCTCCGACCGCGAGTGATGCCCCATCGTTGATATCGGCGACCGCCTCGGCCGCACTGGCGACGACTTTGTCCATGCCTGGACTCTAACGAACGGCGGTCCGGCTCGTGACAGGTCCTTTCAGATGCGCGTCGGCTGTCGATAGGACCGGCAGATCGTCCCCTCTCGATCCGTTTGGGAGCCGGTCGATCCCGCCCGTCCGGCCCCGTCACCGGTGGCCGGCGAGGCGAACCAGACGAGCACGGTGCCGGACCCCCCACGGCGCGGCGCTGACGACCGCTGCTGTCTCGAGGTGTCCCGATGCCCATCACCCGTCCCTTCCGTTCGCCCGCGCGACCGCCCGTCAGACGGCCCGTCGCTCTCCTGGCCGCGACCGCGACGCTCGTCGCGCCGGTGCTCATCGCGCCCGCCGGTAGCGCGGCTGCCGACCCCGTCACCCCGGTGCCGCTGCCCGACGAGGGCGACGTGGCGGCGGCGGTGCGCTCCGTGGACGCCGCCGACCGCGCCGCCGGAGCCGGGGTCGTCAACCAGACCCACGCGCTGGCCCGCCCCTCCGACGCCGCGTTCCGGGCCGCGGCGCTCGCCGCGCCCGTCGCCGGGGTGCGCCTGCCCGCGCGCGTCGACGCCCGCGCCTCCTTCACCGGGCAGAACTCCTGCGACCCCGTCGACAAGAGCGGCGCCGCCGCCTTCGGGCGACTCATGCGGGCGACGTACCGCACGGGGGTCGTCGGAATCTCCCGCTGGTGCAACGGCAGCCCCAGCGAACACATGGAAGGGCGGGCCGTCGACTGGATGCTCGACGCCCGCCGGCCCGCGCAGAAGGCCGTCGGCGACGCCGCCACGGCCTGGCTCGTCGCCAACCGCGGCGAGAACGCCCGCCGGCTCGGGGTCATGTACATCATCTGGAACCGGCGGATGTGGCGGGCGTACGCCCCCGAGCGCGGCTGGCAGCCCTACACGGGAGCCAGCCCGCACACCGACCACGTGCACGTCTCGCTGACGTGGGACGGCGCGACGAAGCGCACGTCGTGGTGGACCGGTCGGGCCGTGACCGTCTCCGACCTCGGGCCGTGCCGCGCGTACGCGGGCTCGCCGGCCCCGATCTACGCGGGCCGGCGGACCGGCTCCTGCCGTGCCCCGGCGGCCGCGCCCGGCTCGCGCTACCCCGTGTACGTGCCGGGCCAGCGCAGCCCGAACATCGCGATCGCCCAGCGGCGGCTCGGGATCGCTGCCGACGGCGCGTTCGGGCACGGCACCCGTCGCGCCGTGCTCGCCTACCAGCGCAAGGCCCGGTTGCCGCGCACGGGTGTGCTCGACAAGGCCACGTGGGTGCGGCTCGTGCCGTCGTCCGCGACCACCCGGCCGCGGCCGGCGCCCACCCCGGCTCCGCCGCCGCGGGTGACGCAACCGCCGGTCGCCAAGCTGCCCGCGCGGGCGACGACGCGCTACACGCCGCTGAAGAACACCCGGATCGGCCCCGGCGCCCGCGGCTCGGCGGTGCGCGTGCTGCAGAAGGGCCTCAACGTGCCGTCGACCGGGTACTTCGGGCCGCAGACGCGCGCCGCCCTCGTCGCGTTCCAGCGCTCCCGGCGGCTGCCCGCCACGGGCCGCACCGACCTCAAGGTGTGGAACCGGCTCGAGCTGCGGCAGTTCCCGTGGCTGGCGTACCTGAAGACGACCGTGCGTCGCGGGTCCACCGGGCCGTCGGTGGTCGCACTGCAGAAGGCGCTGCGGGTGCGGGCCGACGGGCGGTTCGGGACCGGCACCGCGACCGCGGTGATGACCGTGCAGGCGCGCTACGGGCTCAAGGTCGACGCGATCGTCGGCCCGCTGACCTGGCGTGCCGTGGCGGCCGCCGGACCCAAGTAGTCACCTCACGCGCGGGTGGAGACGCCTTCCTGCTCGGCGATTCGCTCCAGCGCGGGCCCGTCGGCCCCGTCCCCGGTGACGACGACGACCGTGCCGTCGGCGGCCCAGGCCGCCAGCGCCGCGAGCAGGAAGTCCTGCTGGGAGCCGGGGTCGGCGAGCAGCACCCGCGGCGCCGCCTCGCCGGAGGCGGGTGGCACCAGGTCGGCGAAGGCCACCCCGCCGTCGATCGCCGGGTCGGTGCCGGCCGGCTCGTCGAGCGCCGCGAAGACGTCGGCGTACGTGGCGAGCACCGCCGCCTCGTCGAGCGCTCCGTCCGGCAGGTCGCCGGGGAAACGGCGGGCGAGGGCCGCGGTGGTGATCGCGACGACGTCGACGGGGACGCCGCCCCCCGGGGCGGGCGGGGTGTCGGTGACGAGCACGTCGAGACCGTCTGTCCGGGTCTCGTCGGCCTGGGTGGCGCCGGCGGCGTCGGCGGCGTCGGCGGCGTCGGCGGGGCCGGCGGGCAGGCAACGCAGCGTCGCGCCGCACGACCAGGTGGCCAGGGCCCAGTAGGCCGCCCGCCAGTGGCCCGGCGGCAAGCGCAGGCCGACGACGGTGCCGGGCGCGGCGTCGAACTCCTCGGTGAGCAGGTTCGCGGCCTTGGCGACCCAGTTGACGAGCACGCGCCCGCTCAACTCGATGCGGCCCTGCGGGTCGTAGTGGACGAGGCGGGGACGGGTGGCGTCGCCACCGCCGCCCAGTGTGCTCAGCAGGCCGGTGAGGGTGCTCATGGGTCTCCTTGACGGTGATGTGCTGTCCCGACGGCAGGCCGGGCCGGGTCGGGCCCGGGTCGCCGTCCACGCTGCCACAGCCGCGCCGCGCGGGCGGGTCGTCGCGGGCGGCGGCGCGCGGCATCTATGGTCGCCTGGTGGCTTCGGCGGAGCAGGACGCGGGTGGGCGGGTGGTGGGCCCGCTGAGCCTGGGCGCCCTCGACGTCGCCGCGACGCTGTCGGCGATGCGCCGGGGCTCGGGTGACCCGACCTACCGCGTGCACCCGAGCGCCGGCGGCCCGCAGATCTGGAAGGCCTGGCAGACCCCGTGCGGCCCGGTGACGGTGCGACTGAGTCAGGCCCGGGCGGGGGAGCCGGTGTCGGCGCGCCTGTGGGGCCCCGGCGGCGACTGGGTGGCCGACCGGCTCCCGATGATGCTGGGCGCGAGCGACGACCCGAGCGGGTTCGCGCCCGCGCACCCCGCGGTCGCCCGGGCCGCGCGGCTGCGTCCGGGGCTGCGGGTGCCGGCGACGCAGCTGGTCATCGAGGCTCTGGTGCCCTCGATCATCGAGCAGCGGGTGACCGGCGCGGAGGCGTTCGGCGCGTACCGACGCCTCGTGCGCGCGTTCGGGCACCCGGCCCCGGGGCCGGGGGCGGCGGGACTGACCGTGGCGCCCACCGCGGCCGATTGGGCGCGGGTGCCGTCGTGGGCGTGGATCCGGGCGGGCGTCGACGCGTCGCGCTCCGACACCGTCATGCGCGCGGTGCGGGCGGCGGCGTCACTGGAGCGCTGTGCGCAGCTGTCGCCGGGGGCGGCGCGGGCCCGTCTCATGGCGATCCCGGGGGTGGGTGTGTGGACGGCGGCCGAGGTGGCGCATGTCGCGCTCGGCGACGCCGACGCGGTGAGCTTCGGCGACTACCACGTGGCCGCCGACATCGGGGTGGCGCTGACGGGCGAGGCCGTCGACGACCGCGGTCTGGAGCGGCTGCTGCGGCCCTACCTGGGGCATCGCTACCGCGTGCAGCGTCTGCTCGAACTCGTCGGCGCGCGCCGCGAGCGCCACGGCCCGCGCCGCTCGCTGCCCTCGCACGTGCCCGCCTTCGCGCGAGCGTCCCGCCGCTGACCCGGCACGTCCGAAGGATTCGCCATACCGACGATCGCGATCCGCGCCCGCGATCGGGCGCAGCGCGCTGAACTGCGGCGACGCCGTCGGCCGGCGGTGCGCCGGCGGCACGCGATCGTCGATATGGCGAACGGACCAGCGAAGAGTCAGAGCAGCACGACGTGCACGCGGGCCGGGGCGCCCGGGCGGGCCGGCGGGGTGTGCGCGGCGATCCGCCCCTGCAGCCCCTCGGCGGTGAGCGCGACGAGGAGGCGGGCGGCGGCCACGCCGAGGGTGAGCTCGTCGGTGCCGCTGAGGTTCACGCCCTGTTGCACGACATCGCAACGCGCGCCGCTGAGCTGAATCGGACTGCGCGCCAACGGAGCTCGCGGATGCTCGGCCGGGATGTCGGTCACCCCGCAGTCCTGCAACGCCAACCGGCACGCGCGCTCGATGCGGTCGCCGAACTCCTCCTCGCCGACCGCCGGCACACCCACGTCCAGGGCTTCGGGGGTGCCGGGCGCCACTCCCAGCGCCGCGCGCACCGCCTCGACATGCCCCAGCGCGAACCAGTCCCCGGGGCCGGTGCGCACCAGCCCGCGACCCGACCGGACCGTGCCGTCCGGCTCCGGGCAGGCCTGCTCGGGCACGAGCTCATCGGGCTCGAGCCCAGCGGGCACGAGCTCACCGGGCACCCCGCGCACGACGGCCGCGGCCACCCCGGCGTTCTTGGGTCGCGCGAGGTCGGCGGCGGCGGCGAGCTCGTCGGCGACCGCGGTGGCCGTGACCGCCAGCGGCCGCCCGTCGCGGTCGGTGCGCCCGCGCAGGTCGTGCAGCGCGACGAGTCCCGCGGCGCCGAGGGCGAAATCGGTCTGCCCGTGCCGCCAGGGGCGGCCCGCGGTGTCCGAGAGCACCAGTCCCAGGCGCCCTACCCCCAGCGAACGACACACTGTTGTGTGGAGTTCGGCGGCGTGTCGGTCGGGATCGCGGGGGAGGAGGAGCACGGTCTCGGCGTCCGCGCCGGCCCGGCCCTCGCCGGGCGCCGTGTCTCCGGTGTTGGACGCGTCGATGCCCGCGGCCACGAGCACCGGGCCGGCCAGACTCTCCACGACGCGCGTCAGGCCGGTCGGCGTGCGGCGTTCGGCGACGACCCGGCGCGACTCGGCGAGCACGTGCGCGGCCTTGTGGCTCGCCGGCGCCCGCAGGCCCAGCGACTTGGAGATCAGCTTCGCGGAGACGATGAGCACGTCCCCCTCGCGTAGCCCGGGCCCGGCCGCCAGCGCCTGGGCGAGCACCGCCCCGACGTCGTCGCCGGTGCGGATCTCCGGCACCCCCGGCACCGGCAGGACGACGAGCGCCCCCGGCTCCGGTGCGCCGGAGCCGGTGTCCCGGCTCATCGCCGGGCCTCGCGCAGGTGTAGGGCCAGCGTCAGGGCGTCGCCGGCGAGCCGCGCCGCGCTGTCGGGATCGCGCATGAGCAGGGGACGGGCCGCGACCGTCACACCCTCGGGCGCGGGGTGTTCCTCGCCGGGCGCCACGAGCCACCCGTCGAGGAAGTCGGCATACAGCCCCGCCACCGCCGCCGGGGTCGTCGGCAGGCCGAGCGCGCGCAGGCAGGCGTCGGCGTGACCGCGCACCGGGGCGCCGGAGACGATCGGGCTCACCCCGACGACCGGAGCGCTGGTGCCGCGCATGGCATCACGGACGCCGGGCACCGACAGGACGATGCCGATCGAGACCACCGGATTGGACGGCGGCAGCAGCACGACGTCGGCCTGCCGGATCGCGTCGAGCACCCCCGGCGCGGGGGTGGCCAGATCGATGCCGACGGCGTGGAAGGCCCGGGCCGGCGGTGCGGCGCCCATGCCGACCCACCACTCCTGGAAGTGCACCGCGCGCAGGCCCGCACCCGCCTCCGCGGTCTGGGTCGCCGTCGCGTCGTCGATGACGACGTGCGTCTCGACGGGCTCGTCGCTCATCGGGAGCAGGCGCACGCGACGCCGGTCCAGCCCCCAGCGCTGCCCCAGGCGCGCGGTGACCGCCGACAACTCCATTCCGTTGCCGAGCCACTGGCTGCGCGCGATGTGCGTGGCGAAGTCCAGATCGCCGAGTCCGAACCACTGCGGGTGGGCCCCGTACGCCGCGAGCTCGCCCTGCACGGTGCGGGTGTCGCCGACGCGACCCCAGCCCTGCGACTCGTCGATGCCGCCGCCGAGGGTGTACATGAGCGTGTCGAGGTCGGGGCAGACGCGCAGCCCGAACAGGGTGATGTCGTCGCCGGTGTTGCCGATGACCGTGACCTCGGTCTCAGCGAGGGCCGGATCCGCGTCGAGGTGGGCGCGCAGGCCGCGCAGGAATCGCGCGCCGCCCACGCCGCCCGCGAGGGCAGTGATGCGCATGCCCCGCAGTCTCGCAGCCGGCGTCGGCCCTGATCACGCGGGTCGATTCGGTAACAGCTTGGTCCAACCCGGCAGCGTCTGATTCCCTAGACGCCGCAGGTGGATTGGGCAGACGTCCTGGACAGGTACTCGGTTTCCTTTAACAGATCTTGGGTTGACGTCGTTGGATGACACGCGTGTAATTCTCTTGTTGTTGCTTCCAGCGCGGGCTCACGCGGCGAGAGCCACCCAGGCGCGGCGGAGCCCGATGGTCGAGGAGGGGCCATGAACGACCTGCAGCTGATCTTCAGCGTGACCGACATCGAGGAGACCGAGCTGTCCTGGCAGGACAGGGCGCTGTGCGCGCAGACGGATCCCGAGGCGTTCTTCCCGGAGAAGGGCGGCTCGACCCGGGAGGCCAAGCGCGTATGCGTCGGGTGCGACGTGCGGGCCGAGTGCCTGGAGTACGCGCTGGCGAACGACGAGCGCTTCGGTATCTGGGGCGGCATGAGCGAGCGCGAGCGTCGCAAGCTCAAGCGCCGCGCCGTCTGACCCGCGGCCCGACCGCGTCGAAGGCACCCCAAGCCACACTGGAGACAACCGAACATCGCATGCCGAAAGTGACACCCTCGGCCGAGAGCGAACCGCGACTCGGCCGAAGGTGTCACTTTCGACTGTGTAACGGCCGAATGCCGGAGGCGGTCACCCCCGCCTCCTCGACGGTTCCGCGGAACCCTCAACCGTTCTCGGCGGTGCGTCCGTCGTCAGTCGTCGTCAGTCGTCGTCAGTCGTCGTCGCGGCGGTAGTCGGGGTCGAGGGTGGTGGGCTCGACGTTGAGGGCGCCGGCCAACTGCTCGATAACGATGTCGTTGACCATCGCGGGCAGATCGCGCGGGTCCTCCACGCGTGTCTCGATCGGGCGTCGGTACAGCACGATGCGAGCCGGGAGGCGCCCCTCGGCGGGAAACAGCCGGCTGAGCGGCACCTGTCGGTGCTCCCATGGCGCGGGATCCGACGGCGGCACGAGTTCGACCGCGAATTCGACTGCGTCCAAAGGCCGTCGGAGTCGGCGCTCGATGCGTTCGACGGCGTCGAGCACCTGCTCGTCGAACTGGTCCGACCGCGAACTCATCGCCGGCACCCGCGGCCACGCGAACGGGCCGCGCACGCCGCGCCCGTGCCGGTCGCGACGACGCACCCGATGAGCACCCCGATACGCGCCGACCATGCCAGAACTGTATCGGCC
>JBDIAM010000044.1:0-15439 GCA_039812445.1 Piscicoccus intestinalis
AGCATCAGCGCAGGTCGCCTGCGGGTGAGCTAGTTTGGGGACATGCGTCTTCCCGGCCTTCTCACCCGCCGGGGGGTCGTGCGCGCCGTCGGTTGGACGGTCGCGGCCACCACGGCGGCGCAACTCGCGGCCGCGGTCGCCGTCACGACCGTCGACGAGGTCCGCAAGCGGCGCGCGACGCCGCCGGCCGGGTTTCCCAGCGCCTCGCCGCGCACGGTGGACGTGGCCGGCAACCACATCACGACGTACACCAGCGGCGAGGACGTCTTCGAGGACATGCTCGCGGCCATCGACGCCGCCCAGGAGTCGGTCTTCTTCGAGTTCTACATCTGGAAGGGTGACGAGGTCGGCACGCGCTTCAAGGAGGCGCTCATCGCGGCGGCCCGCCGGGGCGTGCAGGTCTTCATCGTGTACGACGGATTCGCCAACCTCGTCGTCGACCCGCGCTTCTACGACTTCCCCGAGACGATCCACGTGCTGCGGTTCCCGGTGCTGCGCTGGGGCATGCTGCGTCTCGACGTGCGGCACATGGGCCGCGACCACCGCAAGATCGTCGTCGTCGACGGCGAGGTGGGCTTCGTCGGCGGCTACAACATCGGCGACCTATACGCGAGCGAGTGGCGCGACACCCACATCCGCGTCGAGGGCCCGGCGGTCTGGGAACTGACCGACACCTTCGTCGACTTCTGGAACGAGTACCGGCACGCGCGCCGTCACCCGGAGCTGCCGGACCGCGGGGCCAAGGAGTGGAACAGCCAGATCAAGGCCGCCCGCAACGCCCCGAGCCGCATGCTCTTCCCGGTGCGCGGCCTCTACCTCGACGCCATCGAGCGGGCCACCGATCACGTCTACATCACCCAGGGCTACTTCATCCCCGACACCGAGATCCTCACCGGCCTGCTCAAGGCCTCCCGCCGCGGCGTCGACGTGCGGGTCATCGTGCCGGAGTACTCGAACCACATCATCGCCGACTGGGTCGCGCGCGCCTACTACTCCGAGCTGCTCTCCGGGGGCGTGACGATCTGGCTCTACCGCGACGCGATGGTGCACGCGAAGACCGCCACGATCGACGGGGTGTGGAGCACGATCGGCACCGCGAACATCGACCGCCTCTCGATGACCGGCAACTACGAGGTCAACATGGCCCTCTACAGCGAGGAGATGGCCACGAAGATGGAGGAGATCTTCACGATGGACCTCGGCAACTGCCGCCAGCTCACGTTGGAGGAGTGGGAGCAGCGGGGGCGCCTGCCGCGGGTCGCCGAACGGCTGCTGCAACCCCTGCACCCGCTGATGTAGTCGTTCGCGCCCAGTAGGCTTGACCCTCGTGGCTGTCGACTTCGCTTCTGAGATCAAGGACCTGCGCCAGACGATGGCGTCCGTGCGTGAGGTGACCGACCTCGAGCGGCTGCGCGCCCAGATCGCCCAGCTCGAACAGGAGGCCGCCGCGCCCGACCTGTGGGACGACCAGGAACGTGCGCAGCAGGTGACGAGCAGCCTGGCCCGGGCCAACGCCGAGCTCGAACGCATCACCGGCATGGACTCGCGCATCGACGACCTCGAGGTGCTCGTCGAGATGGGCACCGAGGAGGACGACGCCGACACGATGGCGGAGGCCGACCGCGAGCTCGTCTCGCTGCGCAAGGCCGTCGGTGAGCTCGAGGTGCGCACGCTGCTGGCGGGGGAGTACGACCCCCGGGAGGCGGTCGTGACGATCCGCGCGGGCGCCGGCGGCGTCGACGCCGCCGACTTCGCCGAGATGCTGCTGCGGATGTACCTGCGCTGGGCCGAGCGGCACGGCTACCCGACGAAGGTCATGGACACCTCCTACGCCGAGGAGGCGGGCCTGAAGTCGGCGACGTTCGAGGTCAACGTGCCCTACGCGTACGGGCACCTCGCCGTGGAGGCGGGCACGCACCGGCTCGTGCGGATCAGCCCGTTCGACAACCAGGGCCGCCGTCAGACGTCGTTCGCGGCCGTCGAGGTAGTGCCGCTCATCGAGCAGACCGACCACATCGAGATCCCCGAGAACGAGTTGAAGGTCGACGTCTTCCGCTCCTCCGGGCCCGGCGGGCAGAGCGTCAACACGACCGACTCCGCGGTGCGCATGACCCACGTGCCCACCGGCATAGTCGTCTCGATGCAGAACGAGAAGAGCCAGATCCAGAACCGCGCCGCGGCCCTGCGGGTGCTGCAGTCGCGCCTGCTGCTGCTCAAGCGCCAGGAGGAGGCCGCGGCCAAGAAGGAGCTGGCCGGCGACGTCAAGGCGAGCTGGGGCGACCAGATGCGCTCCTACGTGCTGCACCCCTACCAGATGGTCAAGGACCTGCGTACCGAGCACGAGGTCGGCAACACCGCGGGCGTCTTCGACGGTGACATCGACGCGTTCATCGAGAGCGGCATCCGCTGGAAGCGCTCCGCCGAGCGGGCGGAGGCCTGAGCCGTGGGGCGGATCACCGAGTTCCTCGGGTTCACCGGTCCGGGCGACCCGCACGAGGAGATCGCACGGCTGCGGCGCCGGGTGAGCGCCCTCGAGGACGCCCTGCGGGAGGTGTGCCGACGCACCGGGGTGGACCCGGCCGTCGTGGCTCCGCAACCGCCCGTCGACGCCGAGGTGCTCGAACTCGTGCGGGCCGGCCGTAAGATCCAGGCGATCAAGCGGTACCGGGAGGTCACCGGAGCCGGGCTGCGGGAGGCCA
The DNA here is from genome assembly GCA_039812445.1 of Piscicoccus intestinalis. Classification (GTDB taxonomy): domain Bacteria; phylum Actinomycetota; class Actinomycetes; order Actinomycetales; family Dermatophilaceae; genus Kineosphaera; species Kineosphaera intestinalis_A. The sequence continues at coordinate 2,700 of JBDIAM010000044.1, forward strand.
AGGAGGCGGTCGACGACATCGAGCGTGGCGACCCCGGGACCGCAGGTTCCACGGGGCCCTGGCTGTCGTGAGATACGCCTCGTCCGCCGCCGGCGGGCGTGGTGGCCGCGTCGGCGCCTAACCTGGGTCGATGGACCCCGTTTCCGACATCACCCGATCGCTTCCGATGGACGACATCGCCGACCGGCTCGGCGTCTCCCGCGACGAGACCGAGCGCGCCGTCGCGACGGCCCTGCCCACCCTGCTCGCCGGCATGGGCGCCAACGCCGCCGACGCGCAGGGCCTGGCGTCGCTGGAGGCGGCCGTCGGCCAACACGACGACAACCTGCTCGACGGCGGCGTCACGCTCTCCGACGTCGACACCGACGACGGCGACCGCATCGTCGACAACGTCTTCGGCGCCCAGCGCCAGGACGTCGTGCAGCGACTCGGAGGCGCCGGCGCGAGTTCCGGTCTCGTCGCCAAGCTGCTGCCGATCCTCGCCCCGATCGTGCTGTCCTACCTCGCCAAGCGCCTCACCGGGCGCGCGCTGCCCGGCGGCGTGGGCGGGGCTGTCGGCGGCGGAGTCGGCGGCACGATCCTGCTCGACGTGCTGGGCCAGGTGCTCGGCGGGCGCGTGGGCGGGATCGGCTCGGCCTCCGAGCAACAATCCCAGCAGCAGTCGCAGTCGCAGCAGCAGCCGCAGGAGTCGTCGGGCAACGCCGTGGAGGACCTCATCACGAACGTCCTGGGCGGGGTGCTCGGAGGCGGGCGCCGAGCCTGAGCGCAAGCCACACAACAGTGTGCGAACGGCCGGTGGCCCCCACCAGGGACCACCGGCCGTTCGCGTGTGTCGGTGCGGGGTCAGCCCTCCTCTTCGGCCCACTCCACGAGCACCTGCCCGGACTGCACCGCGTCGCCCACGGTGACGGCGACCTGCGCGACGGTGCCGTCCTTCGGGGCCGTCACCTCGGTCTCCATCTTCATGGCCTCGAGCACCAGCAGGGTCTCGCCCGCGGTGACCGCCTGGCCCTCCTGCACGAGCACCTTGACGACGGTGCCCGCGAGGTTGGCGGTCAGGGCGTTGGAGGAGGTCGCCGGCGCCTTCGCGGCGCTCGGTGTCACTCCGTAGGCGGACGAGGAGCCGACCAGGATGGCGCCCAGGCTGGGGCGCTTCTCCTCCTCGACCTCCACGTCGACGTCGTAGACGGTTCCGTTGACCGTCACCTTCAGCTTCATCTGTCGTCCTTGTCGCTTGTCGGCTGCTCGCCGGCCGTCATTCGTTGTCGGTAGCCGTTGTCGGTAGCTCAGCGCGAGCCGCGGGTGGACACGAAGTGCGACTGCTGCTGCACCGTGCGCCCCTGAGCGCTCCACGAGGATCCGCGCCGCAGGCGGACCTGCCGCACGGTCGCGCGCTTGCCGAGATAGGCCGCGACCGCGGCCGAGATCGCCAGCACGACATCGGGGTCGGCCTCTCCGGAGTGGGTGAGGCCGGCGACCTGACCCTCCAGTTCGTCGACCCGCGCGACGAGCGCCGCGACCTGCTCCTGCAGGGCCGCGAACTGCTCGGCGGACATCGTGACGTCGCCTGTGCTCTGGTCGGCGCTCACAGCGGGATCAGCCCGTGCTTCTTGGTGGGCCGCGTCTCGCGCTTGTTCGCCAGCGTCTCCAGCGCCCGCGCGACGTACTTGCGGGTCTGCGACGGCTCGATGATCTCGTCGACGAGCCCGCGCGACCCCGCGACGTACGGCGTGTTGAACGCCTCGCGGTAGACCTTCACGAGCTCCTCGCGCTTGGCGGCCGGGTCGTCGGCCGCGGCGATCTCGCGCCGGAACACGACGCCCGCAGCTCCCTCGGCGCCCATCACCGCGATCTCGGCGGTCGGCCACGCGAGCACGCGGTCGGCACCGAGGTCCTTGCCGCACATCGCGAGGTACGCGCCGCCGTACGCCTTGCGCAGCACCACGGTGACCTTCGGAACCGTCGCCGCCGAGTACGCGAACAGCATCTTCGCGCCGTGGCGGATGATGCCGCCGTACTCCTGCGTGACGCCCGGCAGGAAGCCCGGCACGTCGACGAGGGTGAGCAGCGGGATGTTGAACGCGTTGCAGAACCGGATGAACCGGGCTCCCTTGTCGGAGCTGTCGATGTCGAGCACGCCGGACATGACCGCCGGGTTGTTGGCGATGATGCCGACCGTGCGGCCGGTGACCCGGGCGAACCCGACGACGATGTTCGGCGCGAAGCCCGCGTGCACCTCGAGGAAGTCGGCGTCGTCGACGATGCCGCCGATGACCTCACGGATGTCGTACGCCTTCTTGGAATCCTCGGGGATGACGCTGTTGAGGTCCGCGTTGGCCGACACGTCGTCGTTGCCCTCGAGCACCGGCGGCTCTTCGGTGTTGTTGCTGGGCAGGAAGCTCAGCAGCTTCTGGCAGATGAGCACCGCCTGCTCGTCGTCGTCGGCGACGAAGTGCGTGACGCCCGAGCGGGCCATGTGCGACTCCGGTCCACCGAGCGCCTCGGCCGTCACCTGCTCGCCCGTCACCTGCTTGATGACGTCGGGGCCGGTGATGAACATCCGCGACGCCTTGGTCTGGATGATGAAGTCGGTCAGCGCGGGGGAGTAGGCCGCGCCGCCGGCGCACGGCCCGGCGATGATCGAGATCTGCGGTACCGCGCCGGAGAGCGCGACGTTCTGGAAGAACACCTTGCCGTAGCCGGAGAGGCTGTCGATGCCCTCCTGCACGCGCGCGCCGCCGGAGTCGTTGATGAAGACGAACGGGGTGCCGTTCTCCAACGCCGCGTGCAGCGCGTTGGCGACCTTGATCGAGTGCATCTCGCCGGCGGAGCCACCCGCCACCGAGAAGTCCTGGCTCGCCAGGTGGATCGGGCGCCCGTAGACCGAGGCCGCGCCGGTGACGACGCCGTCGGCCGGCATGTCCGCCGTGTCCATGCCGAAGAGCGTCGTGCGGTTGCGGGCGAAGGCCCCGGTCTCGTCGAAGCTGTCGGCGTCGACGAGCTTCTCGATGCGCTCGCGGGCCGTCAGCTTGCCCTGTTCGTGCTGCTTGGCGTGACGCTTCTCGCCACCGCCGGCCTCGACCTGCGCGCGCTTGCTCTTGAGCTCGTCGATGCGCTCGCGCATGGTCGGCTGCTTGTCAGCCATGTCTGCCTTTCGTTGCTCGCAAGTGGTCGTTCGCCCCGGGACCGGGGCCCAGCCGGCTCAGGCCGGCTTGACGGCCACCGAGTGCTGCTTGCCGTCGACGGTGATCGTGTAGGAGATGGGCATCCGCACCGGCCCGGAGCCGGTGTCGCCGGCCGCGGCCAGCTTCTCGGCCTCGAGTTCCGCCGGGTCCTTGCCGACGTTCTTGGGGCCCTGCGGGCGCTCCTTGAAGAACTTCGGCGCGACCTTGGGGAACATGGCCTGGGTGAGCACGTCCTCGTCGGTGCCGTCGAAGCCGTCGAGCTTGGCGGCCTCGTCGCGCAGCTCGTCCCACTCCGGGGCGATGAGGTCGGCCGGCCGCACGGTGATCGGCTCCTTGCCGGTCTGCTCCTTGGCCTTGGCGACGACGTCGGGGTTCATCTCGCCCAGCGTCAGGCCGTAGTAGCCGAGCATGAGGTCCGCGAACTCGGCGGTGAGCACCTTGTACTGACCCATCAGCACATTGAAGACGGCCTGGGTGCCGACGATCTGGGAGCTCGGGGTGACCAGCGGGGGGTAGCCCGCGTCGGCGCGCACGCGCGGCACCTCCTCGAGCACCTCCTTGAGCTTGTCGCCCGCGCCCTGCTGCTTGAGCTGGCTCTCCATGTTGGAGATCATGCCGCCGGGAATCTGGGAGTCGAAGATGTCGGTCTCCACGGAGAAGCTCGACATGAACTGGCTGTAGCGGGGCTTGACTTCCGCAAAGTGTTCTTTGATCTTGCCGAGCAGCATCTTGTCGAGGTCGGCGACGTAGCCGGTGCCCTCGAGCATCTCCACCAACGATTCTGTGGGGTTGTGGCCGGGGCCGAGCGACATGGAGCTGATCGCGGTGTCGACGACGTCGGCGCCGCCCTCGACGGCCTTCATGAGCGAGACGAGCGTGACGCCGGTCGTGGAGTGGCAGTGCACGTTGACCTGCAGGCCGGTCTCGTCCTTGATGGCCTTGACGATGTCGTAGGCGGGCTGGGGCTTGAGCAGGGCCGCCATGTCCTTGAGCGCGATCGAGTCGGCGCCCATGTCCTTGAGCTGCTTGGCGAGGCCGACGTAGCCCTCGACGGTGTGCAGCGGGGACGTCGTGTAGCAGACCGTGCCCTGGGCGTGCTTGCCCGACTTCTTGACCGCCGCCATCGCGCGTTCGAGGTTGCGGGGGTCGTTGAGGGCGTCGAAGACACGGAACACGTCCATGCCGTTCTCGGCGGCCTTCTCCACGAAGTGATCGACGACGTCGTCGCCGTAGTGCCGGTAGCCGAGCAGGTTCTGTCCGCGCAGCAGCATCTGCAGTCGCGAGTTGGGCATGAGGCGGCGGAACGTGCGGAGCCGCTCCCAGGGGTCCTCGTTGAGGAACCGGATGCACGCGTCGAAGGTCGCGCCACCCCAGCACTCGACGCTCCAGTAGCCGGCGGCATCGATGTCGGGACACGCGTCGACCATGTCTTCCAGGGCCATTCGAGTCGCCATGAGGCTTTGGTGGGCGTCTCGCAGGGCCAGTTCGGTCACGCCGATCTGTCGGGCTGAACTCATGATTCCTACCTTTGCAGCAAATCGGGGCTCGTCCCAGGGGACCTAGGTCATCGAGCGCTCACCGGCCCAAATGTCCCGCATGATGGCGCCGATCGTCTCGTGAAACGGACTCCGAGGGGCGCGCGGAGACGGGTCGCGGCGCCTGCCCCGCCGGGGTCGATCGGCGTTCGTTCTGCATCCGCTCACAGTCGGCTCGCAGTCCGCTGCGGTTGTCGGTCGCGAAGTGTTAATTGCAGAGACGGTCGTCTCGCTTCATGAGACGTGATGTCGAGGGGTTGCGACGCCACGCGACGCGGCGGGTGCAGTACGCGATCCGCCGGCTGCCAACGTACCCTGAGAACCGGGGGCGGTCGCGGATGCGCAAGCGGTCGACCGGCGTCGCCTCATCCGCTTCGCCGTGTCTGCTCCGCTTCGACGGGGAGCCCGGCCGACGGGGGATGAGGCCACCTGTCGAACGAGGAAGACGTCGAATGATCCGATTCGAGAAAGTCGTCAAGACCTATGCTCGCAACCCGCGGCCGGCGCTCGACGGCATCGACGTGGAGATCCCCGCGGGCCAGTTCGCCTACCTGGTCGGGGCCTCCGGCTCCGGCAAATCGACCGTCATCCGATTGCTGCTACGCGAGGACCGGCCGACCAGCGGCCGCATCGTTGTGGCGGGCCGCGACCTGACGCGCATCAAACGTCGCGAGGTGCCTCGGCTCCGGCGCGATCTCGGTGTCGTCTTCCAGGACTTCAGGCTGCTGCCGGACAAGACCGTGGCCGAGAACGTCGCGTACGTGCTGCATGTGCTGGGCGCCGGGCGCGACACGGTGCGCGAGCAGGTGCCGGCCACCCTCGAGGTCGTCGGACTCTCCAGCCTCGCCCGACGGTTTCCGCACGAGCTGTCCGGCGGCGAGCAGCAGCGGGTCGCGATCGCGCGGGCGCTGGTGAAGAAGCCGCGGCTCCTGCTCGCGGACGAGCCGACCGGCAACCTCGACCCGGGCACGAGCCTGGAGATCGTGCGGCTGCTCTCGCAGATCAACGAGGCGGGCACCACGGTGCTCATGGCCACCCACGACGACTCGATCGTCAACGAGATCCGGCGCCGCGTCATCGAACTGAGCAACGGGCGCATCGTCCGTGACGAGCAGGACGGGGCCTACGAGGCGCCCCGCCCGGAGGTGGCCGACCGTACGCCCGCGACGGGCGGTTCGAGTGGCGCGGCTGCCGCGGCTGCGGACGTCGCCGGTGGCACGACGGCCACGCGGCCAGGTCCCCGGCAGGGCCACCCCCCGACCACCCGAGTGCCCGTGGCCGGCCCGGCCCTCGACGAACCGGCCCTCGACCAGCCGGGCCTCGACCAGCCGGCCCTCGACGAACCGGATGACGAGCCACGCGACTGGCCGTTCGTGCCGCGACGCTCGCCGGCGTCCTCCCGGCGTCGCGGCGCGAACGGCCAGGCCGCGCCCGCCTCGACGGGCCGCCAGCAGGCCCAGCCTCCGGAGCCGGCCACCGGGCAGTCAGGGCAGACGGGGCAGTCGGGGCAGACGGGGCAGTCGGGGCAGAAGGGGCAGACGGGGCAGTCACCGCCTCCCGGCTCGGACCCTGCGAAACCGGGCTCGAATGGCTCGAATCGCCGTCCCCGTCCCGCCGTCGCGAAGGTGCGGTCATGATGCGCCCCGGATTCCTGCTCGCCGAGGTCGGCACCGGCCTGCGCCGCAGCGCCTCGATGGCAACCGCGATCATCATCGTCACCATGGTCTCGCTGTTCTTCCTCGGGCTCGGGCTGCTCGCCGGGCGCCAGGTGGAGGCCGCCAAGGGCTACTGGTACGACCGGGTCGAGGTCTCGGTCTTCCTGTGTACCCAGCGCTCCACCGAGACCTCGTGCGCGGACGGCGCGGTCACCGACTCCCAGCGCGCCGAGGTCGCCATCCTGCTCGACGCGATGGCGCCCACCGTCGCCGGCTACGAGTTCGAGAGCCAGGACGAGGCGTACGCGCGGTTCCGCGAGCAGTTCGCCAACAACCCGACGTACGCGCAGACCCCGAAGGCGGCCATCCCGGCCGCGTTCCGGGTCAAGCTCGCCGACCCCGCCGACTATCCCGTCGTCTCGGCCGCGCTGAATGGCCAACCGGGTGTCGCGACCGTGCGGGACAGCCGCGAGGTGCTCGAACCGCTGGTCGGCGCCCTCGAGCTGCTGCGTCGCGCAGCATGGGCCCTCGCCGGAGTCATGCTCGTGTGCACGATGCTGCTCGTGTCGACCACCATTCGTCAGATCGCCTGGAGCCGGCGCCGGGAGACGGGGATCAAACGGATCGTCGGCGCCTCGAAGGCCGCGATCCGGCTCCCCTTCCTCATCGAGACCCTCGTCGCCGCGCTCGCGGGCACGGCCCTCGCGGTCGGCGCGCTGTGGCTGCTCGCCAGCTACGGGTTCCGGGCGCTGGGAGACTGGTTCCGCGACTTCGCGTGGGTCGGCGCCGCCGACGTGTGGGCGGTCTCTCCGATCATGGCGGCCGTCGCATTGACCCTCACCGCGCTCGCCTCCTGGACCGCGCTGGCCCGGCACGTGCGCGTCTGAGCCGGCTCAACACTCGATGACGTTGACCGCGAGGCCGCCGCGCGAGGTCTCCTTGTACTTGGCCTTCATGTCGGCTCCCGTCTGACGCATCGTGCGGATCGCCTGGTCAAGGGTCACCCGGTGGCTGCCGTCGCCCTGCATCGCGAGCCGCGCCGCGTTGATCGCCTTCACCGAGGCGATCGCGTTGCGTTCGATGCACGGCACCTGCACGAGCCCACCGACCGGGTCGCAGGTCAGGCCGAGGTTGTGCTCGATGCCGATCTCGGCGGCGTTCTCGATCTGTTGCGGGGTGCCCCCGAGTACGGCGCACAGCCCGGCCGCCGCCATCGAACAGGCCGAGCCCACCTCACCCTGGCACCCGACCTCGGCGCCGGAGATCGAGGCGCACAGCTTGAAGATGATGCCGATCGCCCCCGCGGTGAGCAGGAACTCGACGACGCCGTCGTCGTCCGCGCCGTCGACGAAGCGCGTGTAGAAGTGCAACACGGCCGGCACGATCCCCGCGGCGCCGTTGGTCGGGGCCGTCACGACCCGGCCCCCGCTGGCGTTCTCCTCGTTGACCGCCAGCGCGTAGAGGTTCACCCACTCCATGGCCCACAGCGGGTCACGGATGTCGCCGTGGAGGCGGGCCGCCGCCTCCTCCTGCTCGCGCAGCGAGCGGCGCAGCCCAGGGGCGCGCCGGCGCACCTGCAGCCCTCCCGGCAACTGGTCGTCCTCGCGGTGGCACCCGCGGTCGACGCACTCCTGCATGACGCGCCAGATCGTCAGCAGCTCCGCGCGGGTCTGCTCGCGGGGGCGGAAGGCGTCCTCGTTGGCCAGCATGAGGTCGGCGATCGAGCGCCCGGAGATGCGGCACGCCTCGAGCAGCTCGGGTGCGGTCGCGAACGGAGCCGGCAGCCGGACCGCCTCACCCGGCAGCTCGTCGGCCTCCACGTCGTGCCCGTCGACGACGAATCCGCCTCCGACCGAGTAGTACTCCCGCGAACGCAGCTCGTCGCCCGCCTCGTCGTAGGCGGCGAAGCGCATGCCGTTGGGGTGCCCGGGCAGGCTCTTGCGCAGGTGCAGCACGAGGTCGTTCTCGACGTCGAACGGCACCGGGTGCGCGCCGAGCAGCCGCAACTGCCCGGCCTGCCGGATCGACTCGACCCGTTCGGCGGCGTGGTCGACGTCGACCGTCTCCGGCTCGGCGCCCTCCAGGCCGAGGAGCACGGCCCGGTCGGAGCCGTGGCCGCGTCCGGTGGCGCCCAGCGACCCGAACAGCCCGACCTCGACGCGATGCACCCGCGTCAGCAGCCCGTCGCGCCGCAACCCCGTCGCGAAGCGGTGGCCGGCCCGCATGGGGCCGACCGTGTGCGAAGAGGAGGGGCCGATTCCGACGGAGAACAGGTCGAGCACCGAGAGCGCCATCGCCCGATCTTCCCCCGCGCGAACCGGCTCGGCAACACACACGCCGCAGCAGCCCACCGGAAGAATCTGAGCAGAATTAAGGCAATTTCTGTTCAATTCATCGAGCGTTCAAAATGACTATTCCCCTCCCAAGGGTAAATTGATCGTCAATTTAGTCGTTTGAGAAGTGCCTGGTCAGCGGCTTGTGCCTACCTTCCAGATATGGGCAACCCTCGCTCTTTGAAACGACAGGCCAGCTTGAGCACCGCTCTCGCCGTGGCCGTGACGACATTCGGCGCCGCGCTTCCGGCCGGCGCCGCGACGGCTTCGGCCGCTCCTGCCATCAATCCCTCGACGCACGCGGTCGCGCCGGCCGTCTCGCAGCCGGTCGCGCTGGCGCCGGCCTCGGCCCCGGCGGGCTCGCTGCACGCCGTCGACCTGGCCACCCACGTGCCGACTCTGGCTCTCTTCCGCCCCGTGTACGCGCGGGTGTCGAGCAGATTCGGGATGCGCTTCCACCCGATCCTCAAGCGCTACCGCCTGCACGCCGGCATCGACTACTCCGCGCGGTGTGGTCGCCGGGTGTACGCCGCGGCCTCCGGCCGGGTGTTCATCGCGAGGCGGGCCGGCGGCTACGGCAAGATGGTCGCCATCGACCATCGCGGCCCGCTGTCGACGCGCTACGCCCACCTGTCGCGAATCTCGGTGCGCTACGGCCAGTACGTGCGTCGCGGGCAGTACATCGGGCGGGTCGGGGCGACCGGCCTGGCCACCGGCTGCCACCTGCACTTCGAGACCCGCCGCTACGGCAAGGCGGTCAACCCGCTGCGCTACTTCCGCTAGATCGACACCCTGCATCATCGGCCTGTCGGGGTTCGGGCTTGCTCCACGGAAACCGTGCGGCGTCTTCGGACGTCGCACGGTTACCGTGTGAGGCGACATTCGATCCGCAGGGGGAAGCATGGCCAAGGAACGCGGCACCAACGTGGTCGCGCGTAACCGTAAGGCGCGGCACGACTATCACATCGAGGACACCGTCGAGGCCGGCCTCGTGCTGTGGGGCACCGAGGTGAAGTCGCTGCGGGCCGGCCGAGCGAGCCTCGTCGACGGGTTCGCGACGATCGACCGCGGCGAGGCCTGGCTGGAGGGCGTGCACATCCCCGAGTACAGCCAGGGCACCTGGACCAACCACTCGGCGCGCCGCAAGCGCAAGCTGCTCATGCACCGCGACGAGATCGACAAGCTGGCCATCAAGAGCCGGGAGGCGGGCCACACGCTCGTGCCGCTGAGCCTGTACTTCAAGGACGGGCGCGCCAAGGTCGAGCTCGCGCTCGCCAAGGGTAAGCGGGAGTACGACAAGCGCCACGCGCTGCGCGAGCGGCAGGACCGCCGCGAGGCCGAGCGCGCCATGTCGCTGCGGATGGAGCGGTAGGCCGTGCGCAACCGAGCGGGTGTGTTCGCGGCGGTGTTCTCGCTGCTCTTTTCTCTCGGCCTGCTCGCGCCGCCCGCGACCGCGGTCTCTGCCGACGCGCCGGCGGGGCCCGGCTTCGGTCGTGCGGGGGTCGCCGCCGGGCCGGGGTTCGGGGCCGCGCGAACCAGTTCCTGGGCGGGCACCGCGATCGGCCCGGGAGTCGGTGAGCTGCGCGGGCCGGCCGCTCCGGGAGCGACCCCCAACCCCGGCCCGACCGACCTCCTGCAGGGCGACACGGCGACGACGACCGAGCGGGTGCTGGACTACCGCGTCGACTACGACGTGCAGCCCGACGGCACGGTCAACGGCCGGGAGGCGATCACCTACCAGTTTCCCGAGGGCGCGCAGCGCCGCGGGATCTTCGCGTACTGGGTGATCCGCCGGCCGGTGGACCAGACGAACGACCGCTACCGGCTCTGGCCGATGTCGATCGAGAACGTCGAGAGCCCGACCGGGGCCCCGAGCCGGTACGAGACCTTCGACGAGGGCCAGAGTTTCGGCGTGCGCATCGGCGACCCGGACCGTTACGTCAGCGGCCGCCAGACCTACGTCATCGAGTACACCGTGCAGGGCGCGTTCAACCCCTTCGAGGACCACCAGGAGCTCTACGTCAACCCCGTCGGGTTCAACTGGGACGTGCCGATCGATTCGGCGACGGTGACGGTGCGCGCACCGAACGCGCCGCAGCAGGTGGGCTGCTGGGCCGGCCACGAGCAGACCGCGCCGTCCGAGGGCTCGCCGAACACGCAGAACTGCCAGGCCTCCGGCGGCGACACCGCCACCTTCACCGCGACGAACCTCGGGCGCGGGCAGGGCATGACGATCGCGGGCTTCTACCCGCAGGGCACCGTCAGCAACGCCGAACCGATCCTTCGCAACGGCGACGCCCGCTCCGGAGGCGGTGTCGGCGAGACGATGCCCGAGCCGGCCGCCCGCGGCCTGACGATCGCCGGGTACTCACTCGCCGCCCTCATCCCCGCGCTCGCCGCGCTGTTCATGGGGTTGCTCGTGCGCCGGCGCGGCCGCGACGAGCGCTATGCCGGGCTGACTCCCGGCGTGGCGCCCGCCGACGGCGCCGAGGGCGAGGTCGTGCGCGGCTCCGGCGGGCCGGTCGCCGTGCGGTTCAACCCGCCCGACGGCGCCACCCCCGGTCTCGTCGGCGTCATCGTCGACGAGACCGCCGACACCCGGGACGTCTCGGCCACCGTCGTCGACCTCGCCGTGCGCGGCTACCTGACGATCGAGGAGATCGAGACGGGCCGGCGCAGCAAGTCGGACTGGGAGCTTCGGCGCACCGACCCGGCTCCGGCCGAGCCGCTGCTGCGCTACGAGCAGGAGGTCTACGACGGGATCTTCGCCCGGCGCGACGTCGTGCGCCTGTCGAGCCTGCGCAACCACTTCGCGTCGACGCTGGCCCTGGCGAAGAAGTCGATGTATCGCGAGGTCGTCGACCGGCACTGGTACCGCCGGTCGCCGGAGCGCACCCGCAGCACGTGGGCCGCGCTGGCGATGCTGCTGGCCGTCGCCGGCGGACTCGTGCTCTTCGTCGGCGGCATGGCCTCGGCCTCCGTCGACGCCGTCGCAGGCCTCGGGCTCGGCATCCCCTCGGGGGTCGCGCTCGGCCTGGGCATCCTGCTCGCCGCACTCCTCGTCTTCGTGCTCGGCAAGCGCATGCCGGCCCGAACGGCCCAGGGCAGCGCGGTGTACGCGCAGACGCTCGGGTTCCAGCAGTACCTGGAGACGGCCGAGGCCAACCAGATCCGCTTCGAGGAGGCCCAGTCGATCTTCAGCCGCTACCTGCCGTACGCGATCGTGTTCGGCTGCGCCGAGCGCTGGGCGAAGGTGTTCAACGAGGTGGCCGAGTCGGCGGCGGCGCAGGGCTACGTCATCGACATGCCCACCTGGTACGTCTTCTACGGCATGCACGGCGGGTTCGTCGATTTCGGGTCGATCGCGGGCGGCATGGAGGACTTCTCGACGGTTGCGGCGGGAACGTTCACAGCGACCCCGGGCACGTCCGGCGGCAGCGCCTTCGGCGGCGGCAACAGCGGCTTCGGTGGCGGTTTCGGTGGCGGCGGCTTCTCCGGCGGTGGCGGGTTCGGCGGCGGTGGCGGCGGCTCCTGGTAGCGGATCGGCCCCGGCGCTGCGACACATCGGGCGCCGGGGTGCGGGACCATTGGCCTACCGGCCCGGCACCGCGGCGTTGTTCGATGAGCGCAAATCACCCACGCCGGCCACGATGAAGAGGAGCGCAACAGCATGCATGACGATGACGTCGTCGAGACCCTGTCGACCGACGAGGCCTGGGAGTTCCTCGGTGCCCAGGGGCTGGGCCGGCTCGCGTTCGCGGTCGCCGGTGACCCTGAGATCGTGCCGATCAACTTCGTGGTCGCCGACCAGAAGGTCTACTTCCGTACCGCCGAGGGCAGCAAACTGCTCGGCCTGACGATCAACGACCGGGTGGCCCTCGAGGCCGACCAGGTCGCCGACGGGCGCGCCACCAGCGTGATCCTGCACGGCACCGCCCGCGAGCTGGAGACCTCCGCCGAATACGAGTTCGCCGAGAACCTGCCGCTGCGCACCTGGGTGCCCACGCGCAAGGTGCACTACATCGAGATCAC
>JBDIAM010000045.1:0-15235 GCA_039812445.1 Piscicoccus intestinalis
GCGAATTGTTGCGCGAATTGTTGCCGTCATCCATGGGGCATGGTCGGATTGGCGACACCCGTGCTGTGCGGTGCCGGTCTAGCTTTGCAAAGAAGGGAATGCTGTGACCATGCCCGACATTCTGCTGGCTGCGGAGCCGGTGACCGAGCCGGACACTCTGCTCACCGTCTCCGGGCTGACGATCATCGCCGTCACCGTCGGGCTCCTCATCTGGGGGCGCGTCTCACCGATCGTCGCGATGGTCGTCATTCCAGTGCTCGGCGCATTGTTGACCGGATTCGGCCTCGACGAGATCCAAGAATTCTTCTCGTCCGGTCTGTCGTCGGTGATGAACGTCGTCGTGATGTTCATCTTCGCGATCATCTTCTTCGGGATCATGTCGGATGCCGGGCTGTTCGACCCGCTGATCCGCGGGCTCATCGTCATGACCCGCGGGCGCGTCGTGCTGGTGGCGATGGGCACGGTGCTCATCGGTGCCGTCGCGCATCTCGACGGGGCGGGGGCGACGACCTTCCTGCTGACGATTCCGGCGCTGCTGCCGCTGTACAAGGCGCTCAACATGAGCCGCTACCTGCTCCTGCTGCTCGTGTGCCTGTCGGCCTCGCTGATGAACATGGTGCCGTGGGGCGGGCCGTTGGGCCGCACCGCCGCGGCCACCGGGATCGACCCGGTCGAGCTGTACCAACCGCTGCTGCCCGTGCAGGGCGCGGGCCTGGTGTTGCTGCTGGTGATGGCCGCGGTACTCGGCCTGCGCGAGGTGCGTCGGATCGACGCGGGCGTGGCCTCGGGGGAGTTCGTGCACGCGGGCGATGTCGACGTGCGGCAGATCGCCGACGAGTTCCACACGCGGCAACTGGAGTCGCGCGCCGACGTCGCCGACAAGATCACCAAGGGTCGCGTGGTCTTCTGGGTCAATGTGGCCCTGGCCCTCGTCATTCTCGCCGTCATGCTCGCCGGTCTCCTGCCCCCGGCCCTGGCATTCCTCATCGGAGTCGCACTCGCGCTGCCGCTGAATTTCACCAACGCGCAGACCCAGATGGACCGCATCAAGGTCTACGCCCCGAACGCGCTCATGATGGCGGCCGTCATCATCGCCGCCGCGGTATTTCTCGGGGTGCTCAACGACTCCGGAATGCTGCAATCCATCGCGCTGTCGCTGATCGAGGTCATTCCGCCGACGGTGGGCGGCTATCTGCACATCATCGTCGGCGTGCTGGGCGTTCCGCTGGACCTGCTGACGAGCACCGATGCGTACTACTTCTCGCTGCTGCCGCTGGTCGACGCGACCGCGAGCCAGTTCGGCGTGCCGACCGCCTCGACCGCCTACGCGATGATGGTCGGCAACGTCATCGGCACCTTCGTCAGCCCGTTCGCCCCGGCGATGTGGCTCGCCCTCGGCCTGGCCGAGGCCAACGTCGGGCGACACATCCGCTACTCGTTCCTCATCATGTGGGGCTTCTCGATCGCCCTGGTGCTGATCGCGGTGCTCTTCGGCGTCGTGCAGGTGTAGCCGACGCGCCCCGCGTCGACCGCAGTTCACCTCGCGTCAAGCAAACGGTTGGTTGCACATCCGGCGGCGTCGTCGCAGGCTGGGTCATGCAATCAACCGTTTGCACATCGTGAGGAGAGCGACATGGACACCACCGCCAAGACCGACCTCGACGCCGGCCGCATCACCCGAACCGTGCCGGTCCGCGTGTCCCAGCAGGTCGCGTGGGACACGCTGACCGACCCCGCCGCGATCGAGGCGTGGTGGGGGCACCCGGCGGTCTTTCCGGACGGCATGCGACGGGGCGCGGCCGGCACGCTGGAGTGGGTCGGGCACGGGCTCATGCCGGTGCGCATCGAGCGCTTCGACGAGCCCGAGCATTTCGACCTGCTGTGGGGCGAGCTCGGCGACGAGGAGCCGGGCGAGACCGCCTCCCTCGTGCAGTTCACCCTGGCGCCGGACGGGCCGGACCGCACGCTGGTCACCGTCGTCGAGTCCGGCTTCACGCACCTGGAGACGGCGGCCCGTCGGGCCGCGATGGAGGAGAACGTCACGGGTTGGACGCTCGTGCTCGACGCGTTCGTGCAGCACGCGGAGGCGGTCGCGTGACCGATCCCGAACGGCCCGGGGCCTGGTCCTCCCCGGTGGCGGTGTGCGCGGCGCTGGCCGACGACACACGCTGGGAGATCCTGTGCCGCGTGGGGGAGCAGGCCCTGTCGGCCTCCGAGCTCGCCGAGCGGGTTCCGGTGACCCGACAGGCGATCGCCCACCATCTGGCCGTGCTCGCGGAGGCGGGCCTCGTCGAGTCCGCGCGCGAGGGCCGGCAGCTGCGGTACCGGGTGCTGGGGTGGCAGTTGACCCGGCTCGCCGCGCAACTCGACGCCGTCGGCCGCGGCTGGGAACGCCGCCTGGACCGGTTCCGAGAGGTCGCCGAGGGGCGGCCGGAGCGGTAGGTGCCGCTGGCGGCCGGGCGGAACGTAGGCTGGACACATCGCTCCACCACCGCCGATGACACGTCGCCGGCCACGCAGCGCAGGAGGCGCCGCGGTGCTGGTCGTGCTGGCTGCCGTCGGCCTGGTGCGCTTGGTGCCTCTGCTCGGCGTCGGCCCGGCCGCGTGCCTGCACGCGGCGCCGTCGATGGCCCCCGCGGGGATCCGCCTCGGCCTGCTGTCCCGGTCCGACGCGTGCCCGCAACACACGTACGCACCCGGGGTCACCTTCTCGCTCGCCGTCCACGTCGGCGTGCTGGCGCTGGTCGTGGCTCTCGTGGCGGCCTCGATCGCGCTGCTGCGCGCCCTCGGCGGCGGCCCGTGGATGCTCTCGGTGCTGGCCTCGATTCGCCGTCGGCTGGGGAGTCGGTTGGTTCCGCCGCTGCCGGTGGGGGTGGCCGGGGTGCGCCCACCGGTGGCACCGGCTCCGGTGATCGTTCCCGCGGGCATCGGTGAGCGCGAGCCGCTGCATCGTCGCGGACCGCCGCAGTCCTGCTGATCCGTGCCCGGCCTCGCCGGGTGAGCGCTTCGTTCGTCGGCCCTTCCCGGGGCCACGACTGCCGGCCGAACCATGGTTCAGACCCGCCGGACCCAGACGCAGACAGCAGCAGGCAATCGCCGAAGGAGCACCCCCCTCATGTCAACTCCGACATCCCCTACCCCGGACCCCGGCTCCGGCGCCACGAAGAACCCGGCCCCCCGCGCCAGCTCCCGGATGCGCTGGGCCATCGTGCTGACCGTGCTCGTCGTCGGCGGGCTGCTCGGCTTCGGCGGCGCGGCACTGTTCGGGCGCTCGGACCCGGCGCCGGCGTCCGCCGACGGCCCCCTGCCGGGCGCGGCGGACAACTCGCACGTGCTCGACGACGCCGGCCGCGAGGCACCCACCCTCGTGGAGTTCATCGACTTCGAGTGCGAGGCGTGCGGCGCGCTGCACCCCGTTCTCAAGGACGTGCGCAGGCAGTACGACGGCAAGATCAACTACGTCATCCGCTACTTCCCGCTGTCCGGCCACGCGAACTCCGTGCCGGCCGCGCTCGCCGTCGAGGCCGCCGCCCAGCAGGGGCGCACCGAGGACATGGCGAACATGCTCCTGGAGTCGCAGCAGCGCTGGGGCGAGCGGCAGGAGCCGATGGCGGGGCTGTTCCGTTCGTACGCACAGCAATTGGGCCTCGACATGGCCGCCTACGACGCCGCCGTCGCCGACCCGGCCACGGTGGAGCGCATCAAGCAGGACTTCGACGACGGCGTCTCGATGGGCGTGGAGACCACACCGACGTTCTTCCTCGACGGCGAGAAGCTCACGCTGCAACGGCTCAACGACCTCACCGACCCGATCGACAAGGCCATCGCCGATCGGGGCGCCAACCGATGAGTGAGCAGCGGGCCGGCCGGGGTCTGCGTGGCCTCTTCGGCCGCCCCCAGCCGGCTCCCGCCGCGGCCCCGGACGGCCGGTACGGCTTCGACTACCTGCCCGCCGACAGCGTCTACCTCGACTCGGCCTGCCAGACCCTGCGCCCCCAACCGGTCGTCGACGCCATGACCGAGTACTACCTGCAGTACAACGCGTGCGGCGAGCGGGTGCGCTACGAGTGGGGGCGCAAGGTCGACGAGCGCGTGGAGGCCACCCGGGAGGCGGTGCTGCGGGCCCTCGATCTGTCGCCGCGGCGGCACGCCGTCTCCTTCACGCTCAACACGACGTACGGGCTCAACCTGCTCATGCACCAGCTGCCGCCGCGGTTCGCCCGGGTGGTGACCACCCATACCGAACACAACTCGGTGTTCCTGAGCACGATGAGCTACGCGCGCCGCGCCGGCGTGCAGCGGGTGCTGCTCGAGCGCGGGCCCGACGGCGGACTGTTGTACGACGACAGCGATCTCGACGACGCCCTAGTCGTCGTCTCGGCGATGAACAACGTCGACGGCGCGCCGACGGTCGGCCTCGCCGAGCTCATCTCGCGCGCCCGGCGGCGGGGTGGTGTCGTCATCGTCGACGCCGCGCAGGCGCTGCCGCACGCGTGGTCGCAGGTGCGCGGACTGGCCGCCGACGCCGTGTGTTTCTCGGCGCACAAGGTGTACGGCGCGTCGCTGGGGGTGGTGGCGGCCACCCGCGAGCTGCTCGACAGCCTCGACGTCACGTTCATCGGAGGCGGTCAGGTCGCCGGCGTGACCGCCTCCGACTACGAGTTGCTGCCCGAACCGCACACGCGCCTGGAGCCGGGCCTTCAGGCCTGGGGCGAGATCGTCGCCCTCGGCGCGGCCCTGGAGTGGCTGCAGGGGTACCGCGACGCGACCGGGGAGGACCTCGAGACGCGCGAGACGGCCGTGGCGAGCGCCCTGTACGACGCGCTCGCCGACCTGCCGCACCTGAGGATTCTCAGCGACCGCGGCTCGTCGCTGATCAGCGTGGTGCCGGAGCGGGTCGACGGGCACCGGCTGGCGACGTTTCTGTCGCGCGGCGGAATCATGGTGCGCAGCGGGTACTTCTGCGCCCACCACTGGCTCATCGAGCAACGGCAGCTGCCGCCGGTCGTGCGATTCAGCGTGGGGGCGCACAACACGCCCGGTGACGTCGAGAAGGTGCGGCAGACCATGGCCAAGCTCATGAAAGGGCTGTGATGCTCTGCATCGCCGCGTTCATCGTCCTGCTGTTCCTGTCGGCGGTGTCGGCCAAGTACCGGCGGCTGCTGGGCCGGGCGTGGAGTTGCGTGACGCGCAAGGTGACGTTTCGCCCGTGCGACACGACGTTTCGCCAGGACGTCAAGGACTCCCTGCTCGCGCCGCTCGCGCTGCGCTCGCCGCGCCTGGTCGGGCCGGCGTCGGTGGCGATCGAGGTGGTCGCCTGGGTCATGGTGCTCTCGCTGGTCGTCAGCCTCTACATCGTGCTGCGCAGCGGGCTGAACCTCGCGGTGTACGGCACGTGCGACAAGGAGGACCCGGCGGCGTGCTCGCTGTCGTCGACCCAGGGCTGCGGGATCGGCACGGGGCGGCCGGGCTTCGGGGAGTCGCTGCTGCGCGGCGACGTCGTCGGCGCGGTGCGCAACGAGGCGAGCGATGTCGGCGACACGATCGCGGCGGTGCCGGGCGCGTTCCGCACGTGGGACGCCGCCGATTACGTCGTGCCGCAGGCGAGCTACCAGGGCGGATACCGGCAGGGCCTGCCGACGGCGCTGGAGGTCATCGACCCCGGCTGCCAGTTCTGCGGCCAGCTGTTCCGCAACGCGCGGCAGGCGGGGTTGGCACAGACGCACAACGTGACGTACATCGTGTACCCGATCGGGCTCGATCTCGCGCCGCGCTTCCAGAACTCCCCGCTGGTGGCGCGGTACCTGACCGCCGTGCGGCTCACCGAGGCGGACGCGCGGACGCACGCCGACAACCCGACCGACTGGGCGATCCTCGAGCGCATGTTCGCCGGCCAGCGCCCCGACGGCCTCTCCTGGCAGGTGTGGTTCAACGAGCACGCGAGCGCGTCGGAGGCCGAGGCGCAGCTGCAGGCGTGGCTCGCGGAGGCGGGCTACGACCGGCCGTCGATCGAGCGGATCGCCCAGCTGTCCGGCTCCGACCGGGTGCGCGAGGCGATCGATGCGGGCATGCGCGTCGTCGACGACGAGATCCGCACTGTGACGATCCCGTCGCTCATCGCCGGCGGAAAGTTGCACAAGGGCGCGATCGACGTGGCGGACCTGGAGGGGATGCGCTGACGGACTAAGCGGGTGCGGGTTCGCTGTCGTCGCCGGCGAGTCGGATGAGGTGCCGTCCCGCCACGAGGCACAACACGCTCCACGGCGCCAGGGACGCGATCGCGAACGCGATTCCGACCGTTCCGAACGTCGATGGCACGAGCATCAGCACGCCGGCGGCCAGCGCCCACCACCACGTCCGGGGTCCGAGCTGCCGGCTGCGGCGGATAAGGGTGGTCAGGATGAGCAGCACGGCCGCGCCGAGGACGTAGTACACGAGGAAGGCGGTGCCCTTCCACGCGGTCAGCACGGCTTCGCCGGCCGCTCGGTACATGACCCGCTCGCTCTCGCCGGCGGCATCGGCATGCCGGCGCGCGAGCACCAGCATCTCGACCGCCGGATTCGACGCGTAATACGACCCCATTTGAAGGGTTCCCAGCACGACGATCAGCACGACCCGGGCCTGGGACACCGGCCACAGGAGGGCCGCCAGCCCCAGGTAGAACAGCAGGACGAGGACGTTGTTCACCAGGTACAGCGCGTCCAGGGACAGCAGGCCGACGGCGGGTGACCGGTGGAGCAGGTCGAACAGCTCCGACACCGTGTGCACAGGTGGCCAGATCATGTAGACGACCAGTTGGACGAGGAGCAATCCGACAGAACCCCACGCTGCGATGCCGCCCACGAAGAGGAGTTCGCGCGCCTGGAGTGGTCCGTTCCGATTCATGGCGAACCTCCTGCCCGGGACGGTACGCCGACCAGCCTGGCAAAGATCGGGGTGCGCGGGGTTTCACCGGGAGTGCTTCTCGAAACCGAAGATTCCCGAGCTCACCTCGAGGGGAATGCCGCCGACGCGATCACTGTTTCTGATGCGATCCGAGCCCGCACGGATCTGCGCGATTGCTCGCCGACACGTGCGCCACGACGGAGGGCGTTGACGAGGAATGGTGCGAACATGGCGCCGGCCCCAGCCGTGAGGCCGGGGCCGGAACGTGGGGTGAGTGACGGGACTTGAACCCGCGACCCCCTGGACCACAACCAGGTGCTCTACCAGCTGAGCTACACCCACCATGCTCGGACGACGCCACCCGTGGGGTCATCCAAGACCCCTGCGCGAAGACCGGCGGCGACCATCGTACCCGGTCCGCGGGGGTGCTCCGGACGGGGTCTCGCCGCGGGCTCAGGCGGAGGGGTCCGACGCCGCAGCGGGCTTCGCGTCGGCGCCTGCGGGGGCCTGCACGCCGTGGCGGGAGGCGATCTCGCGGGCGGTCGCGGTGTCCGGTCCGGGGGCGGGCACGAAGACCGCCTCCCGGTAGTAGCGCAGTTCGGCGATGCTGTCGCGGATGTCGCCGAGGGCCCGGTGGCCGCCGTGCTTCTCCGGCGCGGCGAAGTAGACCCGCGGGTACCAGCGGCGCGAGAGCTCCTTGACGGAGGAGACGTCGACGTTGCGGTAGTGCAGGTGCCCCTCGAGCTGCGGCATGTCGCGCGCGAGGAACGCGCGGTCGGTGCCGACCGTGTTGCCGCCCAGCGGCGCCTTGCCCGCCTCCGGCACCCACTCGCGCACGTACTCCAGCACCTGGGCCTGCGCCTGCTCCATCGACAGGCCCGCCTCCAGCTCGGTCAGCAGCCCGGACGTCGTGTGCATGCGGCGCACGAAGTCGCCCATCTGCTCCAGCGCCTGCGCCGGCGGGGCGATGACGACGTCGACACCGTCTCCGAGTTGGTTGAGCTCGAAGTCGGTGACGAGCGCGGCGACTTCGATGAGCGCGTCGTGTTCCAGGGACAGCCCGGTCATCTCGCAGTCGATCCACACGATGCGATCCGTCAGTGCCCGTCCGCCAGAGTTGCTCACCGGGACACTCTACGGTGCGGGCCATAATGGGCCCGAGTCGTTCGACACGAGCGGGTCGACCACGCCGGCCGAGGGGACACTAGACGAATGGCTGCCAGCCCGCCCGACACCGGCCGCGCGCCCGGGGCGGTGCGCCCGGCTCCGCTCAATGTCACCCACCGACCGTGGCTGCGCCGTTTTCTCCTCGGCACCGCCCTGCTCGTGCTGTTCACCGCCGGCGCGCTGCTCCTGTCGGTGGCGATCGGGCTCGAGGTCGGGGCGCAGGCCGCCCTCCTCGGGGTGCTGTTCGCCGCGCTGCCCGTCGGCATCGTGGTGCCCGCGCTGCTGTGGCTCGACCGCCTGGAGGCCGAACCGACGAGCCATCTCGTCTTCGCGTTCTGCTGGGGTGCGTTCGTCGCGACGGCAGTCTCGATCGTGCTCAACACCGGGTCGATCATCGTGCTGGCCAACGTCGGCATCGACGCCGAGTCGGTGGCGGCGGTCATGGTCGCGCCCGTGGTCGAGGAGTCGCTCAAGGCGATGGCGGTGCTGCTCATCCTGTGGCTGCGCCGCGAGGAGTTCGACGGCGTCATCGACGGGATCGTCTACGCCGGCCTGAGCGCCGCCGGGTTCGCGTTCGCCGAGAACATCCTCTACCTGGGGCGGGCGTACGCCGAGTTCGGGGCGCAGGGCCTCGTCGGGCTGTTCGTCATCCGGGGGCTGCTCGGCCCCTTCGCCCACCCGCTGTTCACGATGTGGACCGGAGTCGGGATCGGCGTGGCCGTGACGCGCGCCCGCGGCGTGCTCCGCTGGCTCGCGCCGGCCGCCGGGCTGCTGCTGGCGATGTTCCTGCACGGCCTGTGGAACCTCTCCGCCGTGGCCGGGATCGAGGGCTTCTGGAGCTCCTACCTGCTGCTGCAGGTGCCGATATTCCTCGGGGCCATCGCGTTCGTCACGTGGGAGCGGCGCCGCGAGGCCCGGATGATCGGCGCCACCCTGGCGATGTACCAGTCCTACGGGTGGCTCACCCCAGGCGAGGTGCGCATGCTCGGCTCGACCGCCGCCCGCCGCGACGCCCGGCACTGGGCCCGACGCGCAGGCGGGCGGCCGGCGCAGCGGGCGATGGTCGCCTTCCAGGACGAGGCCAGCGACCTGGCCATGCTGCGCGTGCGGATGTCGCACGGCGCCGCCGGAGCGGACGCGCTGTATGAGGAGCGCATCCTGCTCGACTCACTCACCCGGGCGCGCGCCGCCCTGCCCTGAGCCGGGCGTCCGGCCTCCGGCTCGGTCTCGCCGGCGGGTAGCCGGCTCGGGAGGCGGCTCAGACGCGGCCGTACGTGGCGGCCGCCCAGATCGTCGCCACCTGGACGGCCTTGCCGGGTCGAGGGGAGTGCAGCATTCGGTTGTTCCCGACGTAGATCCCCACGTGGTAGGGCGTGCGGCCGCCGATGAACACGAGGTCGCCGACCTGCGGGGAGGTGACGACGCGTGTCGCGCGGCGCTGCTGGGCGGCGGTGCGCGGCAGGATGGCGCCGGCCTTGGCGAACGCGAACTGGGTCAGCCCGGAGCAGTCGAAGCCTCGCGGGGTCGTGCCGCCGTACACGTACCCGGTGCCGAGCTGGGTCTTGCCGATCGCCAGGGCCCGTTCGGCCACACCGATGTTCGGCAGCCGCAGGCGCGTGACGAGGTCGTCGGCGTTGCGGGACTTCTGCTGCCAGCTCAGGTTCGGGGCCTGCGCGGCGTAGCGAGCGGCCACCGCGAGGGCGGCCGTTCGCTGCTCGGCGAGGGACTTGGTGGGCAGCGTCCTCGTGGAGACGGCGCTCGTGGTGAGGCGGGCGCTCGCGACAGCGGGAGCCGGTGCCGCGGCTGCGGCCGTGGCACCGGCCGTGGCGGCGGCAGGGCTGATGAGGGCGGCGGTCATCGCCGCGACAAGGAGTCTGCGCATGGTGAGGTCGATCCGGAAACCGCCTGCGGAAGTGGGCCTGTCGGGCTGGAGGCTTCCGGTCCTCCGCATGGCTGCTTCGCCCCGAGCCGCGTGCGCGGCGATGTGGTGCTCCCGCTCTCGCCCTTGCCGAGCCTTCCTCGCTCAGGCCCGCCCGGCGGTCACCGGGCGGGGTGGTCAGGGGCGTCACGGTCTCCGGGGCGAGATTCGGCGAGGAGCCCGTGCGTGGGCGGCTGTCCGCCGGATCACAATTCGGCCGTCGAAGGGTCAGCTGAAGGTAAATGACAGGTAATGACTGAGTCATGCAGGTATCTGCCATCACGCTGGCGCTCGGTTGGCGGTTGCGCCCCTGGGCCGACGGATCGCGCTGTCCTGGGGAAGGTGCGGAGGGCCTGAGGCGGCGGTTTCGGGGTGTCTCGGTCGGTTCCGGAGGAAGCCCCGAAAGATAGTGGGAAACTCTGCCGCGACTACGCGGCAAAACTCCCATCGTCTTCGGCGGCGACGCACACGGTCGCGAAGGGCGAGGGCGATATGCCCAGTAATGTGCATTTGCGCAGCTCAAAGATCTTATGTGGCGCCCCCGGCACGACTCGAACGTGCGACCTAGAGATTAGAAGGCTCTTGCTCTATCCAGCTGAGCTACGAGGGCATCCGGCCCGGAGGCCGTAGCACGAGTGTAGGTGAGGCCCGCGGCGCGCCGCCGCGCACAGGCTCCGCTCAGGTGGTGCGCGTGAGGTCGCGGCGGGGTTGTCGATGGTTGTCGACAAGTCGCCACCGGCCAAGTTGGACGCTCGTTAGACTCGCACCCGGTGCGCCACGCGGCCGGCCCTCGCTAGCGGCGGGGGAGCGTCGGGCGGTCCACGGGATTCGGGGGGATCCGGGGGCACGACGGGGTCGCGCGCCACGGATGGGCGCACGTAGGGGCCCGCGACCGGCGGGGGACAGGATGTCGATGTGCTGACGGGGTGGCTGTGATCGGTGTGGATGAGCGTGTGTCGGAGGCGTACCGCATCGCGGGGCGCGCGGTGGCGTCGGCCTTGCGGGGCTGGACGGACGGCCTCGTCGCGCCGGGCGGGCAGCTGCAGTGGAGCGAGGGTCCTGATTCCGCGCGGCCGTTCATCGCGTACGCCGGCGTGTGGGCTGCGGCCCGGCGTCGCGGCGATCTCGCGGGGGAGAACGGCGTGAGCCCGACCCGCCTCACCGAGGCCATGTGCGCGCATCCGGGTGACGCGTCGACGCTCGGGGCTGCCCAGTTCGAGGTGGCCACCGTGTTGCGGCGGACCGGTTCGACCGACGAGTGGGGGTGGCTGCCCGGGGTCGGCGCGGCCTGGCAGGCCGAGCTGGAACAGATGTGGCCCGTGATTCAGCACGTCGCGGTGCTGCTCCTCGCCGGACGCGAGGTCAGCGCGGCCCGGGTGCGGCGGTTGGCCGACGACCGGCTCGTCGGGGGGCTGGCCATCTAGGGTCCGCACGTGAATCGACGCGATACCGCGTGGAATACGTCACATCCAGGCGTGCTCGCGCCCTGACGTGGGCGAGGCCGGTTGGCATCGGCCCGGACTGCGGGCGAGGATGGTGCGGTGACCGAGTCGTCTGAGGTGGGCGCGCTGCTCGCCGCCGTCACCGCGCTGCGGGACCGCGTCGATCAGGCGGCCTTCCCCCTCTCCGTCGGCGGCGCCGACGAGGCGCGTTCCGAGCGCCGCGCGCTGCTGGCTCAGCTCGACGACTACGTCATCCCGCGTCTGGTGGACATCGACGCGCCGCTGCTCGCGGTCGTCGGCGGATCGACGGGCGCCGGCAAATCGACGCTCGTCAACTCGATCCTCGCCCGTCGCGTCTCGCGCAGCGGCGTGCTGCGCCCGACGACCCGCTCCTGCGTGCTCGTGCACCACCCCGACGACGAGCGCTGGTTCACCACCCCGCGGATCCTGCCCAACCTCAACCGGATCAGCGGGCACGAGGGGGAGGCGGGCCTCGAAGACCCCTCCGCGCTGCGCCTCGTCAGCGTCGACACCCTGCCCCCGGGGGTGGCGGTGCTCGACGCCCCGGACATCGACTCGGTGGTCGCCGCGAACCGCGACCTGGCCCGGCAGCTGCTCGCAGCCGCGGACCTGTGGGTCTTCGTGACGACCGCCGCCCGCTACGCCGACGCGGTGCCGTGGGACCTGCTGCGCCAGTCGGTCGAGCGCGGCACCTCCGTCTCCGTCGTGCTCGACCGCGTGCCGCCGGGCGCCGAGCGCGAGATCTCCGCGCACCTCAAGGACATGCTCGTCGCCGAGGGGCTGCGCGACGCACCGGTGTTCACCGTCACCGAGTCGGCCCTGGGCTCCGACGGCATGCTGCCCGACGAGCAGGTCGCGCCGCTGCGGGACTGGCTGGCCCGGCTCGGGGAAGACGCCCGGGCGCGCGGGGTCGTCGTGCGCCGCACACTCGCCGGGGCGCTCGACTCGATGGACCGGCGCGTCGAGGGACTCGCCCGGGCCAGCGCCGAACAGGTCGAGACCGCCTCCCAGCTCGACGACATCGTCACCAGCGCCTACGGCAGCGCCCTGCACGAGGTCTCGGCCGGCATGAGCGACGGGCGCCTGCTGCGCGGCGAGGTGCTCGCCCGCTGGCAGGAGTTCGTCGGCACCGGCGAGTTCCTCAAACAGATCGAGGTCGGCTTCGGCCGGCTGCGCGACCGGATCACCGCCGCGATCACCGGGCGGCCCGCGCCCGCCACCGAACTCGGGGAGGCGCTGCAGTCCGGCGTGGCCCAGCTGCTCGTCGCGCACGCCGAGGGTGCCGGGCTGGAGGTCGCGCGCCGCTGGCGGGCCGTGCCCGGCTCCGAGGACCTGCTGGTGACCCAGCCTGCGGCGCAGGCCGATTCGACGGAGTCGGGCCGCTCGCGGGTGCCCGCGGTCGCCCCCGAGATCGGGGCCGCCTCGCCCGATCTGCCCGATCGCGCCGAGACCCTCGTGCGCGAGTGGCAGAGCGACATCCTCGACCTCGTGCGCTCGGAGGGCAAAGACCGGCGCACGACCGCCCGGGTGCTGTCGATGGGCGTCAACGCCGTCGGCGTCGTGCTCATGCTCGTCGTCTTCAGCCACACCATGGGCACGCTCGGCGGCGCCGAGGTGGGCATCGCCGGCGGCTCGGCCGTGCTCGCCCAGCGCCTCCTGGAGGCGGTCTTCGGCGACCAGGCCGTGCGCACCCTCGCCGCCAAGGCCCGCGCCCAACTGCTCGAACGCACCCGGGCGCTCTACGACGAGGAGGCGGACCGGCTCCGAGAACTCGTCGCGCGGGCGAACGTGCGCCCCGAGCAGGCGGCGGAGCTCGACGACGTCGCGCGTGACCTGCGGGCCGCGCGATGAGCGCCCGTACGCCGCAGACCGATTCGCGGGCCGGCCGGGAGTCCGGCGGGTCGCGCGACGAACGGCAGGGCGACCGGCGACGCTCGGGTCGCGCCGGGCGGGCCGCTCGATCGGGTCGCCGCGACACCGCGGACGCCCTGCGATCGGCCGCCGACGAGCTGCGATCGGCGATCGCCGAGGGCTCGGACTACCTGCCGACCGGCCAGGTGCGCGAAGCCGAGGCCGTGCTCGGACGCGCCACCGAGCGTCTCGTGTTGTCGGGTTCGCACACCGTCGTCGCGCTGGCGGGCGCCACCGGCAGCGGCAAATCGAGCCTGTTCAACGCCCTCGTGGGGCAGGAGGTGGCCCGCTCCGGGCACCTGCGCCCGACGACGAGTCGCACGAGCGCGGCGGTCTGGGGCGAGGAGCCCGCGACCGAGCTGCTCGACTGGCTGCGCGTCCGCGACCGGCACCAGGTCGAGCCGGGCGGGGGGCCAGGGGTGTCTGGTGCCTCGGGTGCCTCGGGGGCCTCGGGGGCCGCCGACCAGGAGACCGGGGACGGCTCGCGCGAGGGTCGCCGGTGGTTCGGGCGCCGCGAGCGCGAGCAGCGGGCAGTCGGCAATCCCGACGGGCTCGTGCTGCTCGACCTGCCCGACATCGACTCCACCCGCGCGGCGCACCGCGCGGAGGCCGACCGGGTGCTGGCGATGACCGACGTGTTCGTGTGGGTCACCGACCCCCAGAAATACGCCGACGCCCGGCTCCACGACGAGTACCTCGGCAAGGCACGCCATCACGAGGCGGTGACGCTCGTCGTGCTCAACCAGATCGACCGGCTCGGCGACGTCGAGGCGACGGAGTGCCTGGAGGACCTGCGCCGGCTGCTCGCCGCGGACGGCATGTCCGACGTCGAGGTCCTCGGGGTCTCCGCGGCCACCGGAGCCGGGCTGACCGAGCTGTTCGCCGCGCTCACGGAGGCGGTCGCGGCGGCCGAGGCCACGCGGCTGCGGCTGCTCGGCGACGTGCGCGAGGCCGCGGCCGGGCTGCGCCGGCACGTGGCCGACTCCGAATCGAGCGTGGGGGAGCGGCCGAGCGCCGACCTCATCGACGCCCTCGCCGACAGCGCCGGGGTGCCCGTGGTGCTCGCGTCGGTCGCCGCCGATCACCGCCGTCGCGCGCTCGCCAGCACCGGCTGGCCGTTCACCCGCTGGGCCCGGCGGCTGCGGCCGGACCCGCTCAAGCGGCTGCGGCTGGAGGCGGCCCGCGACCGCAAGGACGGCGACGAGGCCTCCGCCGAACTCGAGCGGCTCGTGCAGCGCTCGTCGTTGCCGCAACCGACCCCGGCCGCGCGGGCCGCGGTCGACGTCGTCACGCGGCGGCTCGGTTCCGCTGCGGCGCAGGGGCTTCCGCGGCCGTGGGCGGACGCGGTCGAGCAGGCCGCGGAGCCGGAGTCGACGCGGCTGGCCGACTCCCTCGACCAGGCGATCCTCGGGGCGTCGCTGCACCTGCGCCGGCCGCTGTGGTGGTCGGTCGTCGGGGCGCTGCAGTGGGTGCTCGCGATCGCCGCCGTCGCCGGGGTGCTGTGGCTGACCGCCCTGGCCGCGATGGGGTGGCTGCAGCTGCCGGTACCCGAGACGCCGACGCTGTGGTACCTGCCGGTGCCGACCCTGCTGGCCGTCGGTGGCCTGCTCGGCGGCGTGCTGCTCGCGCTGCTCTCGCGGGTTATGGCGGCGGCCGAGGCGCGGCGACGCATGCGGGTCATCTCGCTGCGGCTGCGCGACCGGATCGGCGAGGTCGCCGACCGCCAGCTGCTCGCGCCCGTCGACGCCGTGCTCACCCGGCACCGCGCCACCCGCGAGCACCTCGACGCCGCGATCGCGGCCTGACCCGGCAACTCGGCCCGGCAGCTCGACGCGGCAGCTAGGCCCGGTAGCTCGGCCCGGCGGCCCGGTAGCTCGGCTCGGCGGCCCGG
>JBDIAM010000046.1:0-15205 GCA_039812445.1 Piscicoccus intestinalis
GCCGCCGACTACGACGTCAAGAAGGCCGAGACGGGCATCATCTACATCGACGAGGTCGACAAGATCGCCCGCAAGAGTGAGAACCCGTCGATCACCCGCGACGTCTCCGGGGAGGGCGTGCAGCAGGCGCTGCTGAAGATCCTCGAGGGCACCACCGCGTCCGTGCCTCCGCAGGGCGGCCGCAAGCACCCGCACCAGGAGTTCATCCAGATCGACACGACGAACGTGCTGTTCATCGTCGGTGGGGCGTTCGCGGGGCTGGAGAAGATCATCGAGGCCCGCGCGGGCCAGGCGGGTCTGGGCTTCGGGGCGCGGCTGCACCAGCCGAAGGAGCCGGCGGAGTACTACGGCGACGTCATGCCCGAGGACCTCATGAAGTTCGGGCTCATCCCCGAGTTCATCGGGCGGCTGCCGGTCATCACGACCGTCTCCCCGCTCGACCGCGACGCGCTCGTGCAGATCCTCGTCGAGCCGCGCAACGCGCTCGTCAAGCAGTACAAGCGCATGTTCGAGATCGACGGGGTCGACCTGGAGTTCACCGACGACGCCGTGGAGGCGGTCGCCGAGCAGGCGCTCATGCGCGGCACGGGCGCCCGCGGGCTGCGCGCGATCATGGAGGAGGTGCTCCTGCCGGTCATGTTCGACGTGCCCAGCGAGGACGACATCGCCACCGTCGTCGTCACCCGCGACGTCGTGCTCGACAACGTCAACCCGACGATCGTGCGCCGCGACGCCCCGGCCCGGCGCAAGCGCACCGACCGCAAGGAATCGGCCTGAAACTCGGCCTGATACAGCGCCAGGCACTCGGCCCGACAGAGGGTCGGCTCCGGCGCGCGTGACACAGCGGCGGCACCCGGGTGGGGGTCGCCGGCGGGGGAGGACCGATGAGTGCCGCCGGGGTCTTCCGGCTGGGAGCCGGTGAGGTCGGCCCGCTGCAACAGAGCCGGGTCAGCTGCGGGGCCGCCTGCCTGACCGTCTCCAGGATGATGATCGACCCGGGGCTGACGGCGTGGATCACCCGCGGGGTACGCGGCCCGGGCCAGCCCGTCGACGACCGGCCCGCGACGATGCGCTTCGCCGAGCACGAGCGGCTCGTGCTGGCCCGCACCAACGCGGCGCGCCCCCGCGGGACCGCGTGGCAGCTGCCCTGGCCGAGCGCGCTGGGCACCCCGCCGTGGGGCGCGCTGGGCGAGTTGGAGAACGGGGCCGCCGCGCCCGGCACCCACTACCGGATCGGTCTCCTGCGGGGGCTGCACGGCCCGGCTCTGCGGCGCAGCCTGGAGCACGTGCTCGCGTGCCTGCAGCCCGGCGCCCCGGCCCTGCTCTACGTCGGCAACGCGACGATGCCCCGGCACGTCACGCTGCTCTACCTGCACGACACCGACCCCGAGCCCGACCTGTACGACCCCGGCACCGGCCGGGCCGGCGCGGTGCCGCTGGCAGATCTCGAACGCGGCACGTGCGCGATCTCCGGGTGGCGCCGCCCGTGGCTCGCGGTGTACCCGCGCGACGAGCGCCGCGCCGGCCGGGAGCTGCCCGCCTGGTGGCCCAGCCGCGTGCTCGGCGATCTGCCGGCCGGCGCGTTGGCCCGCGAGGAGGTTCCGCCGGGTCGCTAGCGCCGGTGACGCCGCTCGCGCCGATGAGCACCGGGAGCAGCCGGTAGCGCCGGTGGCGCCGAATAGCGCGGGTACCGGCCGGATCGCCCGCCTCAGGAGCGGCGGCGCGTGGGGCGTTCGTCGGCGACCTCCACCTGGGTGTCCATTGCGGCGATGATCGTGCGGGCGTCGTGCGGGCCGATGTGGCGCGAGCCGTTGAGGAAGAACGTGGGGGTGCCGCGCGCGCCGCTCTCCAGGCCGCTGCGGCGGTGGGCCTGCACGATCTCGAGCAGGCTCTCGTCGGCGAGGTCCTCCTCGAACCGCTGCAGGTCCAGGCCCAGCTGCGCGGCGAGCCTGCGGTACAGCTCCTCGCCGAGCTCGTGCTGGTGGTCGAAGAGCGCGAGGTGCATCTCCCAGAACCGGCCCTGCCGCGCCGCCGCCTCCGCGGCTGTCGCGGCCCGGTAGGCGTTCGGGTGCACGTCGGGCAGCGGCAGGTGGCGGGCGACGAACCGCACGCGGTCGCCGAAGTGGTCGAGCAGGTCCTGGCCGATGCCGGTCGTGCGCGAGCAGAACGGGCACTCGTAGTCGTAGTACTCGACGACCGTGCACTCGGTCTCCGTCGGTCCGAAGACGTGGTCGAACTCGGGGTTCACCGGGGGAGTCAGCGTGACCGGCAGGTCCGCCGACGTCTCGCCCCAGCGCACGCGGGCCAGGTAGAAGATGCCCCAGCCGAGCAACCACGCGAGCACCATGGCCACGAGCACGCCGACGGTCGCGGAGTCGGCGTGCTCCGCGTCGGTGAACGCCAGTCCGATGACCAGCAGCGAGACCGTGAAGCCGATGCCCGACAGCGCCGCGCCGCCCGCGATGGAGCCGGGCCCGACCCCGTCGGGCAGCCGTCCCAGGCCGAGGCGGATCGCCGCCCACGTGCCGAGCGAGATGCCGATCAGCTTGCCGAGCACGAGCCCGGCGATGACGCCCCAGGTCACGGTGGAACCGGCCGCCACCGCGAGCGTGTCGCCGCGCAGATCGACCCCGGCGTTGGCGAGGGCGAAGATCGGCACGATGACCAGCGAGGACGGCCCGCGCAGGCTCACGTGCAACCGCTCGTTGATGGAGATCGACTGCGCGAGACCACGACTGGCGCTGCGGGCGACATCGGCCTCCGGCGACTGCCAGAAGTCCCGGAACCGCGACCGCGCCTCCTCGACGCTGCCGCGGTGGGTCGCGAACGCCGGCACGAGCAGGCCCGCCGCCATGCCGGCGATCGAGGGGTGGATGCCCGCCTCCAGGGTGGCCAGCCACAACACGACGACGAGCGCGACGTACGGGGAGCTGCGCCACTGGCGGGTGCGGCCCAGCAGGTAGAGGAGCACGAGCGTGCCGAGGGCGACGACCAGCGGCCAGACGCGCACGTCATCGCTGTAGAACACGCCGATGATCGAGACGGCGAGAAAGTCGTCGACCACCGTGAGGGTGAGCAGGAAGATCCGCAGCTGGTTCGACATCGCGGGCCCGACGAGCGCGAGGGCGCCCAGGAGGAAGGCGGTGTCGGTGCCGACGACCGCGCCCCAGCCGGCCGGGGCCTCGCCGCCGGCGATGGCCAGGTAGATCACCGCCGGCACGGCGACCCCGAGCGCCCCGGCGACCAGCGGCACGAGCGCCCGGCGCCGCTCCCGCAGCGACCCGACCGCGAGCTCCTGACGCACCTCCAGGCCCACGACGAAGAAGAAGATCACCATGAGGCCGTCGTTGACCCAGTGGTGCAGGCTCAGGTCGAGGCCCCAGCCGCCCAGCGTCACCGCGAGGTGGGTCTGCCACAGCTGCTCGTAGGCGTGCGAGAACGGCGAATTCGCCCACGCCAGCGCGAACACCGTCACCGCGACGAGCAGCAGCGCCGCGCCCGGCTCGCTGCGCAACCGTTCGAGCAGCCGACCGGTCATCATGCGGCCTCACTCATGCGAACTCCCTCGCTGCTCGTCTCACACGTCCGTGAGAACTGCGTGTCGTGCTCGGAACTGCGGCACGAACCGCAGTTCTCACCACGACACGCAGTTCTCAGCGTCGTGGCGGGGGTCGGTGGGGGTCGACGGGGGGCCTGTGGGGTGGGGCGGTGTCAGGCGCGCGGGGGAGGCGGCACGAGCTGCGCGTCGCGGACCTGCAGCCGCTCGGCGTCGGCGTAGCTCACCGACTCGATGCGCCCGGCGGCGGCGAGGTCGTCGGCCGCGGCGCGCAGCCGCTCCAGCGCGTCCGCCGGGCCCGCGAACGTCACCGACGACACCCCGGCGCGCATGCCGAGCTTGGCGTCGGACTTCGCGCGGCGCACGCCGATGAGCACCTGGCTCACCGCCTCCAGGGTGGCCGGGTCGTCGCCGGCGAAGGCGCCCAGGTCGGGCTCGTCGGTGCTCGGCCACGCCGCCCGGTGCACGGAGCCGGTGTGCCACCAACTCCACACCTCCTCCGTCGCGTACGGCAGGAACGGCGCGAGCAGACGCAGCTGCACATCGAGCGCGATCCGCAGCGCGGCCCGGGCCGACGCGGCGCCCTCGGCGGTGCGCCCGCCGTGCGCGCGGTCCTTGACGAGCTCGATGTAGTCGTCGCAGAACGTCCAGAAGAACGACTCGGTGTCTTCCAGCGCGCGGGTGTGGTCGTACGCCTCGAAGCCCGCGCTCGCCCGCGAGACCACCTGCGTCAGCCGCGCGAGCATCGCCCGGTCGAGCGGGTGGGTGACGGCCGCGGCGAGGGCCCCGGGCGTCTCCGGCTCCCCGAAACCGAGGGCGAACTTGCTCGCGTTGAGCACCTTGATCGCCAGGCGGCGGCCGACCTTCATCTGGCCGGTGTCGAAGGCGGCGTCGGTGCCCAGGCGCGCCGAGCACGCCCAGTACCGCACCGCGTCCGAGCCGTGCTGCTGAAGCATGCCCTCGGGGGTCTCGGCGTTGCCCTTGGACTTGCTCATCTTCTTGCGGTCGGGGTCGAGGATCCAGCCGCTGATCGCCGCGTGCTGCCAGGGCACCGTGTGGTTCTCGTGGTGGGCGCGCACGACGGTGCTGAACAGCCACGTGCGGATGATGTCCTGCCCCTGCGGGCGCACGTCCATCGGGAACAGGTGCTCGAACAGCTGCGGGTCGCCGGTGCCGGCGGCGGGCCAGCCGGTCGTGATCTGGGGGGTCAGCGACGAGGTCGCCCATGTGTCCATGACGTCGGGGTCGCCGGTGAATCCGCCTGGGGCGTCACGCTGTTCGGGCGTAAACCCGGGCGGCACGTCGGTGAACGGGTCGATCGGCAGGCTCGCGATCTCGGGCACGATCGGCTCCTCGTAGCGCGGCTCGCCGTCGGCGTCGACCGGGTACCAGACCGGGATCGGGATGCCGAAGAAGCGCTGCCGGCTGATGAGCCAGTCGCCGTTGAGGCCGCCCACCCAGTTCTCGTAACGCACCCGCATGAAGTCGGGGTGGAACGCGATCTGCCGGCCGCGCTCGATGAGCGCCTCCCGCAGCTCCTCGTCGCGGCCGCCGTTGCGGATGTACCACTGCCGGCTCGTGACGATTTCCAGCGGCTTGTCGCCGCGCTCGTAGAAGTTCGTCTTGCGCTGCGTGGGCGTGGGCTCCCCGGCCAGGTCGCCCGTCTCCCGCAGCTTCTGCACGATGTTCTTGCGGGCGGTGAACGTCGTTGTGCCCGAGACCTGCTCGGCGTAGAACTCGCGCGCCCCGGAGTCGGTGAGCCACTGCGGTGTCTCGGCAGCAAGGCGCCCGTTGCGGGTGACGAGCGAGCGCGTCGGCAGCTGCAGCTCGCGCCACCACGTGACGTCGGTGAGGTCACCGAACGTGCAGCACATCGCGATGCCCGCGCCCTTGTCCATCTCGGCCTCGGGGTGCGCGAGCACGGGCAGTTCGACGCCGAACACCGGTGAGGTGACGGTCGATCCGAACAGTCCCTGGTAGCGCTCGTCGTCGGGGTGCGCGATCAGCGCCACGCAACTGGGCAGCAGCTCGGGGCGCGTGGTCTCGATGTACACCGGCCCGTCGGCCGCGTGGAACGCGACCCGGTGGTAGTGCCCCGGGTAGTCGCGCGCCTCGAGCTCGGCCTGCGCGACCGCGGTCTGGTACGTGACGTCCCACAGCCCCGGCGCCTCCGACTGGTAGGCGTTGCCCGCGGCGAGGTGGTCGAGAAACGCCTTCTGGGAGACGGCCTGGCAGCGTCGGTCGATCGTGCGGTACGTCTGCGTCCAGTCCACGGACAGGCCGAGGCGGCGCCACAGCGCCTCGAACGTCTTCTCGTCCTCGACCGTGCGCTCGTCGCACAGCTCGACGAAGTTCGCGCGGCTGATCGCCTCCTGCTTGGAGGCGTCCTTGACGTCCTTGGCGGGCATGTCGCCGTGGTAGCGCGGCGTGTAGTTCTCGACGTACGGCAGATGGGCGTCGCCGCGCACGCCGTAGAAGTTCTGCACGCGCTTCTCGGTGGGCAGGCCGTTGTCGTCCCAGCCCATCGGGTAGAACACCTCCTTGCCGGTCATCCGCTGGTAGCGGGCCAGGCAGTCGGTGTGCGTGTAGCTGAACACGTGGCCCACGTGCAGGCTGCCGCTCGCGGTCGGCGGGGGAGTGTCGATCGAGTACACCCGCTCGCGCGGCAGGCTCAGCGCGCGCTCGCGGTCGAAGCGGTACGTGCCCTCCTCCTCCCAGACCGCCGCCCACTTGTCCTCCAGGCCGTCGACGCTCGGACGGTCGGGCACCGTCACCGGGGTCACCTGGGTCGCCTGGGTCACCTGGGTCGCCGGGTCGGTCCCGGAGGCGGCGTGCTCGGCGGACGCCTGCGATGTCGCGGACAGCGGGGAATTCATGGCGTGCATTCTCCCAGACGCGCGCGGCGGGTTCCCACGCGCGGGCGCGCGGCCGGGTCCGGGCCGCCTCTGGGCGGTTCGCGGCTCGACTCGCGCTGGTCGCGGGCTCGTCACGGGCTCGTCGCGAAACTTCGCGAATGGGCTCGAAGACCTTCGGTCTCCCCGCCGTGTCGAGTTGCCGGAGCCGGTGCCGATTGCCTACCGTAGAACTGTCAGTGACGCATCAACTAATTGGAGTTCTGCTGTGAGCCAGTCTGTTTCCACGTCCACCGACACCCCGTCGCGACCGGCCGCGCCCGTGGACCCGGCCGCCCCCCGGCTGCCCGTGGCCGTGCGCGACCTCGTTCTGCTCGCCGCCCGCGTGCTGCTGGGCGTCATCCTCATCGCGCACGGCCTCCAGAAGCTGCTGACCAACGGCATCGCGGGCACCGCGGCCGGCTTCGAGCAGGGCGGCGTGCCGCTGCCGCTGGTCTCGGCCTGGTTCGCCGCCGGCGTCGAGACCCTCGGCGGCCTGCTGCTCGTGCTCGGCCTGCTCACCCCGCTCGTCGGCCTCCTCGTCGTGGGGGTCATGGCCGGCGCGTTCTGGTTCGTGCACATGGGCCAGGGTCTGTTCGCCGCCGACGGCGGCTGGGAGCTCGTCGCCGTCATCGGCCTCGCAGCCCTGACGTTCGCCGTCACCGGCCCCGGTCGGTTCAGCCTCGACGCGCTCCTGGGCCGCCGCCGCTCGTAACCCCCGCGCACCCCGTCCCAACGACCCTGAAAACTGCGTGTCGTGGTCGGAACTGCGGTTCGTGCCGCAGT
The DNA here is from genome assembly GCA_039812445.1 of Piscicoccus intestinalis. Classification (GTDB taxonomy): domain Bacteria; phylum Actinomycetota; class Actinomycetes; order Actinomycetales; family Dermatophilaceae; genus Kineosphaera; species Kineosphaera intestinalis_A. Next base: position 7,234 of record JBDIAM010000046.1, read on the forward strand.
CCTCACCACGACACGCAGTTTTCACGGACGTGGGCACGTTTCACGGTCGTGGGCAGGGGGTGAGGGCGTTTGCACAGTGTTATTGGCCGTCACGAATCGGTCACGTCGGGCGCCGAGGTGTTGAGAATGCCGTGGCTGTCGGTTTCCTTAATGCACATGGTGCTGTCAACAACATCCCTCGCGGCGACCGCCGCCCTGCCCTCCGTCTCGGCCCTGGCCGCCGCCGACGAGGGCGCCGAGAGCGCGTGGCTCGCAAACATCGAGCAAGCGATCAACTCCGGCTTCGCGCCCATCTCGGAGTTAGCGTCGACGATCATCTTCTTCCCCCTGCCGCTGCCCGGCGGCAACGAGATCCCGTTCGTGCTGCTGTGGCTCATCGGCTGGGCCGTCTTCATCACGTTCTACTTCGGGTTCATCCAGTTCCGCGGGCTCAAGGTCGCCTGGGAGGTCGTACGCGGCCGCTACTCCAGCCCGAACGACCCGGGTGAGATCACCCACTTCCAGGCCCTCACCTCGGCCGTCTCCGGCACGGTCGGACTCGGCAACATCGCCGGCGTCGCCGTCGCGGTCACCCTCGGCGGCCCGGGCGCGACGTTCTGGATGATCCTCGCCGGTCTGCTCGGCATGGCGACGAAGTTCGCGGAGTGCACCCTCGGCGTGCGCTACCGGCGCATCGACCCCGACGGCACCGTGCACGGCGGCGCGTTCCACTACCTACCGGTCGCCTTCGAGCGCTTCGGCTCGGTGATCTCCAAGGCCCTGACCGGCCTGTTCGCCATCGCGATCCTGTTCTTCGGCGGCGCTGGCGGCAACATGTTCCAGTCGAACCAGACCTACCAGATCGTCCGCGACGCCAGCGGCGGCGACGACAGCATCCTGGCCTCCGACGGCGGCGCCCTCGTCTTCGGCCTCCTGCTCGCCGCCGGCGTCGGTCTCGTCATCATCGGCGGCGTGAAGTCCATCGGCCGCGTGACGAGCAAGCTCGTGCCGGCGATGGCGATCGTCTACGTGCTCTCGTGCCTCGCGGTCATCCTCATCAACGTCGGCCACGTGCCGGACGCGTTGGGCCAGATCTTCGCCGGCGCGTTCACCCCCGAGGGCGTCACCGGCGGCATGATCGGCGTCATCATCCAGGGCTTCCGCCGCGCGGCCTTCTCCAACGAGGCCGGCCTGGGCTCCGCCCCGATCGCGCACTCCGCGGTGAAGACCCGCCGACCCGTCTCCGAGGGTTTCGTGGCGCTGTGGGAGCCGTTCATCGACACGGTCGTCATCTGCACGATGACCGCGCTGACCATCGTCATCGCGCAGCCGCAGGCGTGGCTCGACGCCCGGCAGTCCCCGGACGCCCCGGCGGGCGTGACGATCACGGCGGCCGCGTTCGACACGTTCCTGCCCCGCTGGGACATCGTGCTCGCCGTGTGCGTCTTCCTCTTCGCGTTCTCGACGGTCATCACGTGGGCGTACTACAGCCAGCAGGCGTGGCGGTACCTGTTCGGGCGCACCCGCATCGGCGACCTCGTCTTCAAGATCGTCTACCTGTTCTTCACGACGATCGGCGCGGTGCTCACCCTCGGCGCGGTGCTCGACTTCGCCGACTCGTTCCTGTTCGTCTGCGCGTTCGTCAACCTGCTCGGCGTCGGCCTCCTGCTGCCGGTCATCAAGCAGGAGATGCGCGACTACCTGCGCGACCGCAAGGCCGGCACCCTGCTGCAGCTCGGCGACGACTCGGTGGAGACCGTCAACGAGGGTCGCGCCGAGTAGCCCACCCCGCGGCGGGGGCCGACGCGCCCGCCGCTGCAACCAGCCCGACACTCGAACCCGACCCTCCAACCAGCCCGACGCTCGAAACTGCGTGTCGCGGTCGGAACTGCGGCACGAACAGCAGTTCTGACCGCGACACGCAGTTCTCAGGGACGTTGGGCGTGCTCGACCTGGGCGAGGAAGGCGTTGCGTTCGGCCTGGGCCGCGTACTGCGACGGGTGGCGCACGCACTCGGGGCACCAGTGGCCGGCGGCGAGCACGAGTCGCGGGGAGCCCGAGAACTCGTGCCCGAACGCGCATCGCCACCGCAGGGGGGTGGCGATGTCACCGGTGGCCGCCTCACCGAGCAGCGCCCCGCCGCGGAAGGCGGCCGCCTGCCGGTACAGCGGCGTCGACCAACGCTCCGGCGGCACCGACTCGTCGTACCCGTGGTCGAGCAGCCGCGGGGTCCGCGAGGGCGTCGCCGGCACGTAACTCGACCAGTCGCCGATGGCCCGCCACGCGGCGAGGGAGCCGAAGTGGGCCGCGATCGCCGCCTCGTCCCGATGGCCGACGGCGTGCATCGTGCCCCGCGGCCGCCGGGTGAGCGGGCCCATGACGGCGTGCTTGACGAGCCACGGCGGCACCCGGCCGGCCCCGTGCGCCGCGCGCGGCAGACTCGCGACGGAGGCGGTGAGGAAGTCCTCGAAGGAGTCGCGCCGGAACGGGACGATCGCCTCGAGGTCGTCGGAGTCGGAGAACCAGTGCCCGTGGAAGTTGCCGGTGGAGAACCAGTTGCGCTGGAACCAGCCGCTCGGGTCACCGGCTCCGAGGGCGCGGGCCGCGGCGAGGTGGAACTCCCAGTTCGTCAGCCGCCAGTCGTGCCCGCCACCGATGTTCCACACCCGACCCCACAGGTCCGGCGGCGCCTGGCCCGCGGCGATCGCCACGAGCAGGCGTGCCGAGTCGTCGTCCGAGACCCATTCGAGGGTGCCGTCGAGCGGGGTGTGGGTGACGATCGGATCGCGCACCGTGAGCACGCCGGGATGCAGGATTCCGGTCTGCCGCAACCACACCCAGCGAGGCAGGCCCGAGTCGACGAGGAGCCGCTCGGCCGCGACCTTCGTCTGCCCGTACTCGTCGAAGGCCGAGACGCGCAGCGGGTCGCCGACGCGGCCCCAGTGCACGGGTTCGGGCCGGTTGCCGGTCTCGGTGGCCGACCCGACTCCGACGAGGGTGACCGCGCCCGGGTCGGGCCGGGCGCGGATCGCGTCGATGAGGTGGCGCATGCCGCCGACGTTGGTGCGCCACGCGAGATCGGGGTGCTCGTCGGCGCGGGGCGAGACGAGGGCGCCCAGATGCAGCACGAGGTCGACGCCCTCGACGGCGCGGGCCACGTCCGCCGGATTCGTCAGGTCGCCCCGGACGACCTGCAGGTTCGCCATGTCGGCGAAGGCCGCGAGGGTGCGTGCCCGGGCCCGGCGCAGCGCGGCGGCCTCACCTCGGGAGGCGGCGCCGGGAGCCGCCTCGGCGGGCAGCACCAGCGCTCGCACGGCGATCTCCGGCCGCTCGCGCAGCGCCCGCAGCGTGGCTCGACCCCAGTTGCCGGTCGCGCCGGTGAGCAGCACCCGGCGCCGGTCGTCAGACCTCGACATGACACCCCTTCGACCCCGCAGGTCCCAGCACATCCCCACAGCCCCCTGATCGGCGCGCACTCCGCGGCGCTGTCGCCGACCGCGGTTCGGCGAACCGACCCGCTTCAGTTCATGATCGCGCGCCCGCGCGGGCGCCGTGCGCCGGCGTGTCTGGGGCGAGTCGGATCGTTACCGGCTCGTGTAGGAGATGCCCGGGTTCATCAGCCCGGCCGGGTCGAAGACGGCCTTGACGGCGCGGAGCCGGTCGAGCTGGGCCGCGCCGAGCTGGCGGCGCAGGTAGGGGGCCTTGAGGGTGCCGATGCCGTGTTCGCCGGAGATCGTGCCGCCGAGTTCGAGGGTGAGGTCGACGAGCTCGCCGAACACGCGCCAGGCACGGTCCATGACCTCGGGGTCGGTCGGGTCGACGGTGAGGCTGGGGTGCAGGTTGCCGTCGCCGCCGTGCCCGGACATCGACACCGCGATGCCGCGCGCGGCGGCGATCTCGCGGCCGCGGGTGACGAGGTGGGGCAGCTGCCGGATCGGCACGCACATGTCCTCGATGAGCTGCGGGCCCGTCGACTCCAGCGCCGCGTGCAGGGCGCGGCGCCCGGCCAGCAGCGCGTCGGCCTCCTGGGCGGTGTCGGCGACCGCCACCTCGTCGGCGCCGGCCTGCGACAGCAGCTCCGCGTAGCGGGCCAGGTCCTGGGCGACGTGGCCGGGTCGGTCGGCCTGCACGAGCAGCGCGGCCGCGCAACCCTGCGGGAAGCCGTAGTCGGCCAGGCCCTGGATGGCCTCGATCGAGCGCTCGTCGAGAAACTCCAGCAGGCACGGCGGGTGCGGGTCGCGACGTAGCGCGACGATCGCCGCGGACGCCGACTCCAGGCTCGGGAACACCCCGACCGCGGTGAGCGCCGGGTCGGGCGCGGGGACCGCGGTGGCGACGACCTGCGTGACGACGCCGATCGTGCCCTCGGAGCCGACGACCAGGCCGGTGAAGTCCGGACCCACACTGTTCTTTGCGGTGCGACGGCCGGTCGTCATGATCTCGCCGCCGGGCAACACGACCCGCAGGCCGGCGATGTAGTCGGCGGTCACGCCGTACTTCACGCAGCACAGCCCGCCGGCGTTCGTCGCGACGTTGCCGCCGAGCGTGCAGCTGGCGGCCGAGGCCGGGTCGGGCGGGTAGAACAGCCCCTCCTGCGCGCACGCCTTCTTCAGCTCTTCGGTCGTGACGCCCGGGCCGGCGACCGCGAGGCCCTGCACGGGATCGACGTCGACGATGCGGTCGAGCGCCGTCGTGTTGAGCACGATCGATCCCGGGCGGGCGACCGCCGCACCGGTCAGTCCGGTGCGCGCGCCCTGCGGCACGACCGCGGTGTTCGTCGCCGCCGCGAACCGCAGCACCTCGACGACGTCGGCCTCGTCGCGGGCCCGCACCACCTCGAAGGCGTCGGGCGCGGCGGCCGCGAGGCTCGCGTCGACCCCGTAGCCGGCCCGGACGTCCGGGTCGTCGATCCAGGGGACGGCCGGTCGGGCAGCTCGAGACAGGTCGGTGGTCATTCGGGCATTCTCTCGCGGGCCGCGAGGGCCGCCTTGCCCGCCTCAAGGGTCTCGATGATGCGGTCGACGTCGTAGACGCAGCCGCGCCAGATTCCGCCGCCGGCGTCCTGGAGGGCGGCCCACAGCCGGGTGTCGTCGGGCAACTCGGCATCGGGACCCATGCCGGGGAAGGGATCTCGGGCCGCGAGCACACCGGCTCCCGCCTCCGGGGTCAGCGGTTCGTCGGGGGTGCCGACGAAGTTCAGGGAGCCGGTCAGGCGGGCGGTGTCGACGACGATCTCGATGAGGTCGCCGTCGCGCAGCCGCCCGATCGGGCCGCCCGCGAGGGCCTCCGGGCCGACGTGGCCGAAACAGGCTCCGGTCGAGACCCCGGAGAAGCGGGCGTCGGTGATGAGCGCGACGTGCTTGCCGTAGGGGAGGCGCTTGAGCGCGGAGGTGAGTTGGTAGGTCTCCTCCATGCCGGTGCCGTGCGGCCCGGCTCCGGCGACGACCATGACGTCGCCCGCGGCGATCGCCCCCGCCTTGATCGCGGCGATCGCGCCGACCTCGGTGGCGAACACCCGGGCGGGGCCGGTGAGGCGGAAGACCCCGTCGGCGCCGACGACGCCGGCGTCGATGGCCGTCGACTTCACGACCGAGCCCTCGGGGGCGATGTTGCCGCGGGGGAAGGTGACGGTGGAGGTCATGCCGCGTTGCGCTGCCGTCTCCGGGCTCATGATGACCTGGCCCGAGTCGAGCCGGTTCGTCTCGCGCAGCCGCGCCAGCGTGTGCGTGCGCCGCTCGCTGGCCTCCCACCAGTCGAGGTTCTCGCCGAGGGTGGCGCCGGTGACGGTCAGCGCGTCCTCGTGCAGCAGGCCGAGGTGGCGCAGCCGCAGCATCGTCTCGGGCACGCCGCCGGCGAGGAAGACGACCGCGGTCGGGTAGTGCACCGGGCCGAGCGGGGTGACGCTGACGATGCGCGGCACCGCGGCGTTGACCCGGGCCCAGTCGTCGACGGTCGGCATGTGGCGACCCGCGGCGTGGGCGATGGCGGTGAGGTGCAGCAGCAGGTTCGTCGAGCCGCCGAACGCGGCGTGCACGACCATCGCGTTCTCGATGGCGGCGTCGGTGACGATGTCGGCGGTCGTCAGGCCGGCCGCGCGCAGGCCCAACAGCGCCCGGGCGGAGGCGGGCGCGAGGTCGTGCCACAGCGGCTGGCCCGACGGCGCGAGCGCCGAGTGCGTGATCGCCAGGCCGAGGGCCTCGCCGACGACCTGCGAGGTGGCGGCCGTGCCGAGAAACTGGCAGCCGCCGCCGGAGGAGGCGCAGGCCTTGCAGCCCAGGATCGCGGCGTCCTCCAGCGACAGCTCGCCGCTGGCGTAGCGCACGCCGATCGTCTGCACGGTGCCGAGGTCTTCGGCGTCGCGGGCGAGCAGGGTGACCCCGCCGGGGATGAGCACGGTCGGCTCGTCGCGCATCGAGGCGAGCGCCATCATCATGGCCGGGAGGCCCTTGTCGCACGACGCGATGCCTATGGTGCCGGAGCGGGTGGGCAGCGAGCGGATGAGCCGGCGCATGACGATCGCCGCGTCGTTGCGGTAGGGCAGGGAGTCGAACATGCCGACGGTGCCCTGGGTGCGCCCGTCGCACGGGTCGGAGACGTAGGTGGCGTAGGGCAGTCCGCCGCCGGCGGCGATCTGCTCGGCCGCGCCGCGCACGAGCAGGCCGAGTTCGTAGTGCCCGGTGTGCAGCCCGAGCGCCACGGCCCGGCCGTCGTCGGCGCGCAGCCCGCCCTGGGTGCTGATGATCATGAACTCGTCGTTGTTCAGCTCGTCGGGGTTCCAGCCCATCCCGGCGTTCATCGTCTTGCCGAACAGGTTGCCGCTGGGCTGCGTGCGCAGATCGTCGCCGGTCAGCGGGAGACGGCCCGCCGGCCCGTCCGCCTCGGTCTGCACGCGGTACCGGCTCGGGACGGCCTGCGGGTAGATCTCGTCGAGCGCCATCGCGCCCTCCTCACGTCGGCGTGCCGGGGCGAGACCCCAGACTGTCACGAACCGCGCGCACTGGTGACGGGTGATTCCGCGATCTTGGCTGCGTGTCCGGTGGCCGAGTGCCTCGGTGGTGCGTTTGGCGGGCGGCGTCTGGCCGGCCGGCCCGACCCCCCGGATACGGTGGTAGATCTGCCGCGTCTGCCCGGCAGAATCTCCCACCGTCTTGCGGGCAGGGGCGTGGCACCGCGGATGCCCGAGGCGGGGCGGGGGGAGAAGGGTGTTGCGCCCGGCGGGTAGAGTTGGGCGCACAGGCATCGACCCGGCCATCACCGGTGAGCCTCCGGAAGAACGGCTCGCGCCTAGCAGCAGCTCAGTAGAACCGGACGGGAGGGCCCGTGACAGCCCCGAACGAGCGGTCGACGGCACACAGTTGTGTGGCGTCGGCAAGCGAGGTGGTACCGCGGCCCGCACGGCGGGTCGTCCTCGTGACCCCGGCCTGAACGACATCGTCACGAGCACACAGGAGCACCCGGTTCGATGATCTATCCCAAGGTCACCGCGTCTTCGCAGCCCTCGCAGCAGCCCGACGCCCAGAGCAACGGTGTGCCCGGCGCCGCGTTCGGCGTGCCCGCCAGCCCCCGCTTCCCGCAGATCGAGCAGGACGTGCTCGCCTACTGGAAGGCCGACGACACGTTCCGCGCCTCCGTCGAGGCACGCCCGGCGGGGGAGGACGGGCAGAACGAGTTCGTCTTCTACGACGGCCCGCCGTTCGCCAACGGCCTGCCGCACTACGGTCACCTGCTCACCGGCTACGTCAAGGACGTCGTGCCGCGCTACCAGACGATGCGCGGCAAGCGCGTCGAGCGCCGCTTCGGCTGGGACACCCACGGGCTGCCCGCCGAGCTCGAGGCCATGGCCCAGCTCGGCATCAAGACCAAGGAGGAGATCCTCGAGGTCGGCATCGAGGCGTTCAACGCCAAGTGCCGCGAGTCGGTGCTGAAGTACACCAAGGAGTGGGAGGACTACGTCACCCGCCAGGCCCGCTGGGTCGACTTCGAGAACGACTAC
>JBDIAM010000047.1:0-15156 GCA_039812445.1 Piscicoccus intestinalis
TCCGGTCTGTTCGCGGAGGTGTTGGACCGCTACTTCGACGGTGAGCGCGACCCTGAGACGGTGCGGCGGATCTGAGGGTGAGCCCCTACTTCTCCACGTGCTGGTAGTCGTACGTCGAGAGCCACCGCCACCCGCGTGCCACGAACGCCTTGGTCAGGGGAGCGGAGGCGACCATCATCCCCGGCCGCACCTTCCGGCGGTCGGTGTAGGCGCGCCCGGCGGCGGGGGAGACGGTGCCGCGGTAGACGTACGGGTTCTGCACGGGGTTGATGTCGATGGCCCGGCCGTAGGAGTGCTTGGACCAGCGGGTGCCGTTGGTGATCCGCCGGCAGTTGAACGCGGAGGTGTTGTTCGCGGCCATGGAGGCGGCGTCGCTGCCGCCGTAGGCCGACACCTCCCGCATCCGGGCGATCGGGAACCTCGAGGTGATGCCCACGGCAAACGCCTGCAGAGCGCTCCTCTCGACCGAGGCGGCGACCACGATCGTCCCGCGGTGGATCCGCCCGTCGAACCCCCAGTGATTCATGGAGACGGTCCGCAACCGCGAGTAGTGCACCGGGCAGCCCGCACGCCACGTCTTCGCGACGTCGGCGCGGGTCGTCGGCCGCGAGGTCGCGGCCAGCACCGCGGTGCGCCGCAGCGTGATTGTCGGGCTCACGGCGCCCGGGGCCACGACGCGGAACGCGTAGGTGCCCACCGAGGCGCGCCCGTACCGCAGCGCGACGCGATACGCCCCGGAGGCGGGCACGGTGAACCGCTGGTGGGCCGCCCACGCGCCGCGCACCCGCACCTGCAGGGTCGCCGCGGCGCCCGCGGGTGCCCGGCCGGTGACGACCGGATCCCGCAAGGTGTCCTGGGCGATCGAAGTCGTGGAGACGGTGATTCGCGCGGCCGCCGCCGACGCGCTCTCGGGGGCGAACCCGGAGGGGCCAGACAGAGCGAGACCCACGGCCAAGGCGATCGCGGCTGGGCCGCGGCTCAGGAAAGGCATGCGCCCGAGTGTGCGGGCGTCGCCAATGCCTCGCCACGTCAGGTGGATACATCCGCAACTGGCCCGCACGGGGCTCGACACGCGTGACCTGACGACGACGGTCTGGCGTGATCGGTCGTCGTCACTCGTCGCGATGGGCGTTGACGAGCTCGCGTGAGATCACGTGGTCGGGATGGCCGAGCAGCACCGGGAAGGGGGAGTAGGACGTGTCGACCGAAGCTCCCGGGTGAGCGTCCGGCGCGTCGAGGCCACGGCGAGCTAGCTCGGAAACGGCGGCTCCCAGCGTCACGCCGTGCGCACGTGCCAACGATCGTGCAGCCGAGAGCACGACGTCGTCGATATCGAGGGTGATACGCACCGCAACATCGTGACATCACCACGCCGATCCGTCCGGCTCCTGACGGTACCGCCCAGCGGCGACCGCATCGCCCGCCACCGTCGTCGTCGAGGGCGCCCCGCCGCGCCGACGCCCGCACGGCCCGACCCGGTTCGCGCGGAGGTGCTGGTGAGCGCGAACATCACCGCCAGGTCGGCGGCGAGAACGGCCAACGTGACCGGATCGTCCTGCCCGGGTCGCCAGTGGCTCACGAGCGTCAGGCCCATCGCGGGGTTACCGTCGCACCCATGCCTCGCACTGTCTCCGAGCCGACCGCCCTCGTGGCCGAAGTCGTCGAAAAGACCGGACCCGCGCATGAGTGACCGGGCCGCGCGGGTGATCGTCATGACCGGAGCCACCTCCGGCATCGGCGCGCAGGCCCTGGAACGGCTCGCTCGAGAGCCGGGCAACCGAATGCTCGTGGGCGCCAGGGGAACCGGCCGAGCGGTCCCTGCCGGGGTGCAGACCGTGCCGCTGGACCTGGCCTCGCTGACGAGCGTTCGTGAGTTCGCGCAGGACGTCGTCCGGAATCTCGCCCGCGCCCGGATCGACGTGCTGGTGCTCAACGCCGCGGTGCAGGCGCGTCACCTCGACGGCCGCACCGCCGACGGCTTCGAGAGCACCTTCGGGGTCAACCACCTGGCGCACTATCTGCTGGTGCGTCTGCTGCTGCCGTACCTGTCCGACGGCGGACGCATCGTCATCACGACCAGCGACACCCACGATCCCGCGATCATCCCGTTCGGGCCGCGTCATCTCGACCCCGCGGCCCTGGCCCACCCGGCCGAGCGCGGGGCAGTGGCCGCGGGAATGCGGGCGTACGCCGCCTCGAAGCTGTGCAATCTGCTGACCGCACGATCCCTCGCGGCCCGCGACGAGGTGCGCGCCCGACGCATCCAGGTGGTCGCCTACAACCCGGGGCTGACCGGGGGCACCAACCTCATGCAGCTGAGCACCCGCGCGCAACGGGCGGCGTCGGCCGTGATCCGCCCGGCGCTCACGATCATCGGCCGGTTCAGACCGGCGTTCGCGATGGGCACGCCGGAGCGGGCCGGCGAGGTGCTCGCGCAGTTGGCCACCGGCGAGATCGCACCGCCGCCGGAGTCGGTCTACGTGTCGCTGGTTCGCGGCGAGGTCACCTTCCCCGAGCCGTCGGCGCTCGCCCGCGACGACGCCACCCGCGACGACCTGTGGCGCCGCAGCCAGGAGCTGGTCGGCCCGCTCGCGCCGTGACCCTCACCATCGACCAACCCCGCCGTGAACTGCGCGTTCGCGCAGGTCACGGATCTTGTCGGCGGTCGCCCCTAGCGTTCTCCTCACTCACCGAAGCGGCGTCACGAGGAGGACACCATGAGCACGACCACTGCCGAACTGGCCTACGAGGACCAGGTGCGGCGGCGCATGATCGACGCGATCCGCAGGTTCGGGTGCTGGTGCACGTACGTGTTCGGCGACGACATGCCGTGCGACTGCCACGAATGCGCGGCGCTGGGTCCGGCCCAGCCCGATCCCGGTGATCCGGAGGGCTCGGGCGACCACCCCGCGTTCTGCTACACGACCGGACTGCACGGCATCGGCCACCCCGAGTTCATCGTGCACGCGCTCGATCAGGAGGCCTCGGCGCGCGTGCTCAACGAGGCCACCCACATGGTCCTGCACGGGCGCGACTTCACACCGGGAGAGCAGCTCACGGTCGGCGGGCTCGTCGTCACCGTCGAGGCGGTGCCCAACCCGGGTGACATCTTCTTCGTCGCCAACGACTTCTACGAGCGACCGCCGGAGGCCTCCGTCGCCGGGCTCCAGCTGACCTGGGCCGATGAGCGCGGCGCCTTCCCGTGGGAGCCCGAGTGCTCGCCCGCGGCGAAGCTGCAACCTCGGCCGGGTAGCTATACGGCGTGAACGTGGTCGGCCACCGGCGGGCGACGTCGGCTATGGCCCGACCAGCTCGTAGTCGACTCCGAGCAGGTCGTACGTGCGGCGCGCCCGCTGGTCGCGAGTGAGGAGGCGATGGCCGGCGGTACGCGCGGCCTCACCGACCAGCGCGTCGTAGGTCGCGCCGCCAGAGATGCCGATAGGCGCGAGCCGCTCTCGCAGGGCGGCGGATTGTTCGCCACTGAGCCAGACGACGTGGGGAAACACTCGTGCAATGAGGGCGGCGGCGTCGCCTGGGTCGACGGCGGCCTGGCCGGGCATGCGGGTGATGACGGCGAAGACCTCGAAGGCCGCCTGGCCGGCGAGCGAGGGCCGGTGCCGCTGGACGGCCTGACGACACGGGATGTGGGCGCCGTGGCCGGCGTCGAGAGCGGCGACGGCCACGCTCGTGTCGACCGCCCACCGTTCAGCGCTGGCCATCGTCGCGCCAGCGCTGCACGTCGGCGTCGGTGATCGTCAGCCCTGGGACGGCCGCGATGACCGGCCACCCATCGACCTCGACGATCTGCCGTCCCGGCAGGCGCGGTCGGGTCAGTCGCAGGCTGTCGCCCTCGACAGTCACCTCCAACTCCGTGTTCACCCCCAGGTCGAGCTGGTCGCGCACGTCTTTGGGAATGACGATCCGCCCGGCCCGATCGATCGTTACCAGCATGGTTACCACGTTACCAATACGACCTGTGCGGGCTCATGGGCTGACCCAACCGCTCTGCTGAACGGGCGACATATCGCCCGCTCAGCAGAGCGGCGCCCGGGCACGGGGCCGCAGGGACGATTCAGCGCCCGAGCGTAGACACGCCTAGATATTTATGCCTACTCTCATGGGGTGAAGAGGATCTCCGTGGGTGAGTTGCGGCAGAACCCCACGCAGATGCTCGACGACGTCGCGGCAGGCGAGACCTATGTCGTGACGCGCCATCAGCGTGAGGTGGCTCGGGTCGTGCCGACCGTGTCGTCGGCGGTGGTGATTCCGCCGAAGCGCAGCGGCCCGTCGCGAACCGTCGATCTGACCCGCGTCGAGCTCCCCGACGACGCCGGCTTCGACGAATTCCTGGCTGATCTGAAGGGCGAGTCGTGACGTGGTACTACCTCGATAGCTCAGTGGCACTGCGCATCCTGCTCGGCCATTCGGCGGCGGCGGCTCTCTGGTTCGATGCGACCACAGCGTCGAGACACGACGGCATCATCGCTTCCCGCCTGCTGCGCACCGAGATGACCCGCGCCCTTCGTCGAGTCGGTGAGCCGGTGGAGCGCCGCGACGAGGTGCTTGACCACATAGGCACGGTGTCGCTGGACCACGCCGTGCTCCAAGAGGCCGAAGCGATCGTGCCGCACATCAAGACCCTGGATGCCATCCACCTGGCATCTGTGCTGCGCAGCGGGCTGGAGGACGTCGTCGTGTGCACCCACGATCAGGCGATGTCGGCCGTCGCGCGGTTGCTGGGCCTGGAGATCCACGATCCCGTTACCGATGACTCTCGTTCTACCTGACCGGAGCGGGTTCCTGGTGCTGGTACGTGAATCGCGGCCGTCCCGGCCGGTCGTGTCCCATCCCAGACTCGACGACTGCACCTGGTGAAGCGCCCCAGGTTTGATGCCGCATCTTTCTGAGTCGGAAGGATGCATGTCATGCCGAAGAAGATCGATGCCCGTGTCAAGGAGGGCTGTGTGCGCCTGGTGTTGGAGCATCAGGGCGAGTATCCGTCGTTGAGCGTTGCGGCCGCGGCGGTGGCCCGCCGGAGGGCGTGAGCAAGGAATCGGTGCGCCGCTAGGTGATCCAGGCCCAGATCGACGGTGGCCAGCGCCAGGGGCGACGAGCGAGGAGCTCGCGGGGATCAACTCGTTCCTCGACGGCAACGGCGTTGTTCGAGCAGCTCGATGAGCTGGGTGGCGAGTAACTCCCCCAGAAGCCGCGTGGCGCAGCCTCTTGCGCCGCGCGGTTTTGCTGCGGGCGGCCGGTGGCTCCGCCTCCAGCGGATCAGTGCCAGAGGCTCATGTGCTCCCTGTGGGTCGACAGGTAGGCGCTGGAGGTGAGCACCTCGTCGTAGTACTCGAGGTCGATGTGCTGGGCCTGCAGGTAGTTCATGATCCAGACGGTCGGCACGGTGCCGGGAAACTTGCCGAACGTGTCGTCGATGTACGTGGCCTGCAACGTGAGCAGATCCTTGAACTGCTGCGTGTGCGGGGCCGCTGTCGAACGCACGCCGGGGCTGTCGGCCCACGGGCCGGGGGTGTCGGGGTGGAACGGGCCGCCGGGGCCGAACTTGCGCTCGGTGAACGCCTCGACGGCGTCGCCCATCGAGGCGAAGTGCGGGCGGCAGTAGGCCTCGAAGACCCCCTCGCGGCCGGTGGCGTTGGGCAGCGACCAGCGGTCGTCCTCGTCGTAGCGGAACCCCAGGCCCGGCACGTCGGGGTCGCCCGAGGCGCCCAGCATCGTGAGTCGGTCGATCCCGTCGAACGACCAGCCGCCCAGGCCCATCGCGCCGAGCACGAGGTGACCGTTGTAGGTGGAAGTCATCAGCTCGGCGCTCGCCTCGGTGATCGAGTACTGCTCGACGAACGACAGCGGGAACGGGTCGCTGTGGCGCAGCAGGTCGCCGAACCTGTCCTGCCCGGGAAGCTCACGGTCGTTGATGTCGTCGTAGATGCCGTAGCCGTTCTGGATGAAGAAGGCGAGGTTGGCCAGCAGGTGCATGGCGATGTCGGCGACCGGGATGACCAGCAGGGAGCCGGGGTGGTTGGCGATCCACGTGTTGTGCCCCTCCAGGTAGGGCTCCTCGCGCGGAATCCGGATGCGCTCGTCGGAGAGTTGCGTGGCCCGGCTCAGCACGGCGTTGAGGCGCTGCTCGGTGAAGCCCTCGCCCTCGACGAACTCCACCTCGGGGTGCGCGTCGCGGGTGGGCAGGAAGTACGTGCCGGACTCGTCGGTGCAGAAGAACTCGACGATCTCGAAGCCCGCCGCGGACGGGAACGTGCGGCCACCGGCTCCGCCGCTGTAGTTCGGCAACGCCGGGGCGTAGCCGGGGTGGTGGGTGATGCCGTGGTGCCACCCGGTGACCCCGGTCGTCGTGGCGAGCACGATGGCGCGCTCCAGGTCACTCAGGGGCATCGGCTCGTGCCGGCTCGTGAACGCCAGCGGTCCGGCCGGCACGTGCCCTCCCAGCGGGAACCGCCGCGAGCGACGTCCGTGGATGGCGTCGAGCAGCGGAAACCGCGCGAGTTGCTCCAGCGCCTGCCGTTGCTCGGGGTTGATCGTGACCGGTCGCATGGCGTTCACATCCTGCGAGGGAGGGACGTCGGAACGTTCGGCACCTTACCGGGGGCGAACGAACGAAGCGCGTGCCGAGCTTGGGGTCGTTGCCGGCGTAGTAGTCATGAGCGGCTTCGATGTCACACGGCCTGCCGGGTGAGGTTGATCTTCAATGGTCACGGGAGAGCGTCGCGCGCACGTCGGACCAGTCACGAAGCGAGCCCGGGTCCGCCTGGGCGGCATCCAGCGCCTCGACGAGAGCCGCGCGTCCGTCGTCGGTCGGCCGGTAGGTGGGCTCTCCGAAATGCGTGCGCAACGCATCCTGGATGATGTCCCTCACTGGCCCGTCGCCGGAGCCGAGCCCGTCTGTGCCGGACTAATCGTGGGTGCGCTGCTCGGCATGACACGGTTGCATCGGCAGCGTCTTCTGAGTCCGGTTCACGGGGCTGGAGCTGGCTCTTCTCCCGAGGCTGACCCTGAGGGGGAGCGGGCGCCTCAGCGGCGGCGACGCACGCGCGCCTCGTCCCACACGGGCTCCGGGGCCTCGAACACGGCGCCGTCGGCGCCGAACACGAGGAAGCGATCGAAACCCCGGGCGAACCAGCGGTCGTGGGTGACGGCCAGCACGGTCCCCTCGAATGCCGCGAGCCCGTCCTCCAATGCCTCCGCCGAATGGAGGTCGAGGTTGTCGGTCGGCTCGTCGAGCAGCAGAAGCGTGGCTCCGGACAGCTCCAACATGAGGATCTGGAAGCGCGCCTGCTGCCCGCCGCTGAGGGAATCGAAGGTCTGCTCGCCGGCGCGGGCCAGCTCATAGCGGTCGAGCACGCGCGCGGCCTCGTCCTGCGTGCGGCCCGCCCGGCGCTCGTCGCCGCGGTGCAGGATCTCCAGGAGCGTGCGCCCGGCGAACGTGTGGTGCTCGTGGGTCTGGGCGAACCACCCGGGCCGCACCCGCGACCCCAACCGCGCGACACCGGCGTGCCGCACCTGCGGTGGACGCACCTCCCCGACGGGCCGGTGCTCGACCTCGGGGTCGGAACCGCCGGCCGCCAGCAACCGCAGGAAGTGCGACTTGCCCGACCCGTTCGAGCCCAGCACCGCGACCCGCTCGCCGTACCAGACCTCCAGGTCGAACGGCCGCATGAGCGGGTCGCCCTCGTCGGGAGCCAGCAACTCCAGGCCCTGCGCCATGACCGCTCGCTTGGCCGTGCGGCCTCCGGTCAGGCGCATCCGCACGTTCTGCTCGCGGGCGACCTTCTCGGGTGGACCGGCCTCCTCGAACTTGCGCAGCCGCGTCTGCGCCGCCTGGTAGCGGGAGGCCAGACCGTCGTTGAACGCGGCCTTCTGCTTGTACATGAGCATGAGCCGGCGCAGCTTGGCGTGCTCCTCCTCCCACCGCCGCAGCTGCTCTTCGAGGTCGGCGTTGCGGGCCTGCCGGGCCTCGTGCCAGGTGGCGAACGACCCGGGATGGGTCCACGCGCTGGCGCCGGCCGCGCCCGGTTCGAGGGTGACGACGCGGGTCGCGGCCGCACTGAGCAGTTCGCGGTCGTGGCTGACGAGCAGCACCGTCTTGTCGGTCTGGGCGAGGCGGGCCTCCAGCCAGCGCTTGCCGGGTACGTCGAGGTAGTTGTCGGGCTCGTCGAGCAGCAGCACCTCGTCGGGCCCGCGCAGAAGCGCCTCGAGTACGAGCCGCTTCTGCTCGCCGCCGGAGAGGGTGTTCGCGTGGCGGTACTGGCAGCGCTCGAAGCCGACGCCCAGCGCGGCGGTCGTCACGCTGTCCCAGACCGTCTCGTACTCGTACCCGCCGAAGTCGCCCCAGTCGGCGAGAGCCTGGGCGTAGGCCAGCTGGGCCGGTTCGTCGTCCACCTCCATGATCCGCAGCTCGGCGGCGTCGACGGCGCGGGCCGCCGTGGCGATGCGCTCGGGTGCGACGCCGATGAGCAGGTCACGGATCGTGGACTCGTCGCGCACCGACCCGATGAACTGCCGCATGACACCCAGGCCACCGGAGCGGGTCACGGCGCCGGAGTGGGCGTCGAGGTCGCCGGCGATGATCTGCAGCAACGTCGTCTTGCCGGCTCCGTTCGGCCCGACGAGCGCGACCACCGCGCCGTCGCCGACCCGAAAGCTCACGTCGTCGAGCAGTGGACGCCCGTCGGGGAGCGCGAACGAGATCTGGTTCAGGTCGATGTGGCCCACGCGGCGCAACGATCCCAGAGGTGCCACGCCCGATTCCACTGACTTTCCCGCCCGGGCGCTACGGGCCACTCCGGCGCCCAGCCCTCCGCGCGCCTCTCTCCGCGGTGCGCGACAGCCCGCGGATCGCTGTCGGTTCACCGCGGTGCCTTCTAAGCCCGACGAGTTGCCCCGGCAGCAGCGCGAGCAGCGTCGAACCACGCCATCGGGGTTCAGGCCCTATGCGGAGCGCGCAGCGCTCGGTCTCGCCAACTTGTCGGAATCTTCGGATGGGCCCCGACCTTCACTGCGCTGTCCGGCATCTCGCACTCATGCCGTAAGACTGACGCCGCCGGGACGGAGCAAAACCGCAGCTGCCGCAAGGCGTGCGGGGCGTGGCTTATGTGGTCACCCGCAGCCACACGGCCGAGCGTCCTGTGCCTTGCGGCTTGACGAGGCCTGCGTCCTTCAACTCGTTGAGGACGAGTCGGATGGTGGGGTCGCTGATGCCGGGCAGCGCCGCTCTGACGTCGGAGATGGCGAAGACGGGCGCACTGTGTCTCAGGATGTGCTCACGCACGCGCTCCGATTTCGTGCCCCCTGTCCTGTCGGCGGCGACACCTTCAGCGAATCGGGAGTAGCCGCGAGCAAGGAGCCTGCTGAAGTACGCCAACCAGGGCCATGGGTCGTGGGCGTGCTCGTTCCAGTCGTGGGTTGAGTCGAGCAACGCCTGGTAGTCCTCGGCAGATTCGGCGATGAGCTGTTCGAGTGAGACGTATCGCCCGACCCCATATCCGGCCTCGGCGAGCAGGGCGTTTGTCAGCGCGCGTGCCACGCGACCATTGCCGTCGTCGAACGGGTGGATGATGAGCAGATCCAGGACGAACAGGCCGACCAGAAGCACTGGGTGGTGCTGGTTCGCCCTGACAGCATCGGCGTAGCGGTCGATGAGGTCAGCGGCGTAGTACTCGGTGCGAGCGGCATAGACGGGTGTGAATCGAACGCTCTGGATCCCGTCGGGAGACCGGTCCACGACGAGGTTGTCGCTCTGCTTGAAGGTCCCACCGGAGGCTGTGGCCTCTGCGAACAGCAGCCGGTGCAGGTGGAGGAGCAGGCCGACGTTCAAGGGGCGCCAGTCCTCGGCGAAGAGGTAGTCGAGGGCGGCGCGGTAGCCGGCGAGCTCTTGTTCGCTGCGGGTGCGCAGCTCGACGTGCTTGTTGGCGATGATGGCGGCCGCGCGGCTGCGGTTCTTGACCACGACGCCCTCGAGGGCGGACGACGCGGTGATGCTGGCGACCCGCGCGCGGTGGGCAAGCTGGGTGAGCAGGTCGGGCACCTGGTTGAGGTACAGGCCCTCGCTGCCCTGGCCGCGGTCGACGTCACGCAACGTCATGACCACGGGCGCAGGGACAGCTGCGAGGAGTCGGTCGAGGTCGACGAACGAGTGCACCAGATACCCCTCACAGACGGTCTAAACTATATAAAGCAGCGCTTCGTTATGTAGTTTAGACCGTCCTAACCGGCCTCACGGGAGCGGGCCCGCCGCACCGGCGACGCAGTCATCCACCGCGTCGCGCCCACAGTTGCCAGGCCCGTCATGGGAGCCCCAACGGGATGCGCCGACCCAGCGGCGCCCCACGACCAGAGGGCGAAAATTCCCGGCCGAGGCGGGAATGATCCCCAGCCTCCAAGAGTTGAGCCAATCAGACGCAACTTTACGGAGCCTGAGCTTGACACCGGCCCTTCGGCCAGCGAGATTGAGCGAGGACGCCGCAAGGTTGCGGTAGAACCACCCAGCAACTTACAGACTCCTGGCCGGTCGGTGTCAGCCACAGGCGCACCGCCGGGCAGGGCGTGAACCGACAACCAAGGAGTACACCGAATATGGCTCGTGCAGTAGGCATCGACCTCGGCACCACCAACTCGGCCGTGTCCGTTCTTGAGGGCAACGAGCCGACCATCATCGCGAACGCCGAAGGCGGTCGCACCACCCCGTCGGTCGTCGCCTTCAGCAAGAACGGCGAGGTCCTCGTGGGCGAGATCGCCAAGCGCCAGGCGGTGACGAACGTCGACCGGACCATCCGCTCGGTCAAGCGCCACATGGGCACCGACTGGAAGTCCCCGGAGATCGACGGCAAGAAGTACTCGGCGCAGGAGATCAGCGCCCGCATCCTGCAGAAGCTCAAGCGCGACGCGGAGAGCTACCTCGGCGAGCCCGTGACCGACGCGGTCATCACCGTGCCGGCCTACTTCGACGACGCCGAGCGCCAGGCCACCAAGGAGGCCGGTGAGATCGCGGGCATGAACGTGCTGCGCATCGTCAACGAGCCGACCGCGGCCGCGCTGGCGTACGGCCTCGACAAGGGCAAGGAGGACGAGCTCATCCTCGTCTTCGACCTCGGTGGCGGCACGTTCGACGTGTCCCTGCTGGAGGTCGGCAAGGACCCCGAGGACGGCTTCTCCACCATCCAGGTGCGCGCCACCCACGGTGACAACAAGCTCGGCGGCGACGACTGGGACGACCGGATCGTGCAGCACCTGCTGACCACCGTGAAGAACAGCACCGGCGTCGACCTCGCCAACGACAAGATCGCCATGCAGCGGCTGCGCGACGCGGCCGAGCAGGCCAAGAAGGAACTGTCGACCGCGACGAGCACCAACGTCTCGCTGCAGTACCTGTCGATGAGCGAGAACGGCCCGATCCACCTCGACGAGACGATCACCCGGATCCAGTTCGAGAAGATGACCAGCGACCTGCTCGAGCGCACCAAGGCGCCGTTCCACCAGGTCATCAAGGACGCGGGCATCTCCGTCTCCGACATCGACCACGTCGTGCTCGTCGGTGGCTCCACCCGTATGCCGGCCGTCACCCAGGTCGTCAAGGAGCTGACCGGCGGCAAGGAGCCCAACAAGGGCGTCAACCCCGACGAGGTCGTCGCCGTCGGCGCGAGCCTGCAGGCCGGTGTGCTGAAGGGCGAGCGCAAGGACGTGCTGCTCATCGACGTCACCCCGCTCTCGCTCGGTATCGAGACCAAGGGCGGCCTGATGACCAAGCTCATCGAGCGCAACACCGCGATCCCGACCAAGCGCTCGGAGGTCTTCACGACCGCCGACGACAACCAGCCGAGCGTGCTCATCCAGGTCTTCCAGGGCGAGCGCGAGGTGGCGAGCGCCAACAAGCCGCTGGGCACCTTCGAGCTGACCGGCATCGCGCCGGCCCCGCGCGGCGTGCCGCAGATCGAGGTCACCTTCGACATCGACGCCAACGGCATCGTGCACGTCTCCGCGAAGGACCGCGGCACGGGCAAGGAGCAGTCGATGACGATCTCCGGTGGCTCCGCGCTGCCGAAGGACGAGATCGACCGCATGGTCAAGGAGGCCGAGGCGCACGCCGAGGAGGACAAGAAGCGTCGCGAGGAGGCCGAGGCCCGCAACACGGCCGAGCAGGTCAGCTACTCGACCGAGAAGTTCCTCTCCGAGAACGGCGACAAGGTGCCCGAGGACACCAAGAAGCCGGTCCAGGAGGCCCTCGACGACCTCAAGGCCGCGCTCGCCAAGACCGGTGACGACGCCCCGTCCGCCGAGGACCTCAACGCCAAGGTGACCAAGCTCAACGAGGTCTCCCAGGCGATGGGTTCGGCGATGTACGCCGCCGCGCAGGCCGAGCAGTCGGCCGGCGAGGGAACCCAGCCCGGCCCGGAGGCGGGTGCCACCGGCGACCAGCAGACCCCCGGTGACGAGGACGTCGTCGACGCGGAGGTCGTGGAGGACGACGACCAGGGCAAGAAGTGACCTTCGACGGATCAGCGGGGTCGCCGGCAGCGGCCGGCGGCCCCGCCCGCGAAGGGCGCAGGCCCGACCCGGAACAGGACGAGGAAACCCCGCGAATCGTCATCCGCGACAAGCGGCGTCTCGATCCGCAGACTGGAGACCTGCGCGTCACCTCAGACCCGCCAGCTTCGAAGGAGGCAGCGAGCATGACCGACAGCGACACGCTGTCCAACGGCGACGACGCCTTCGGCGGTGCCGTCGGAGAGGACCTGCCCGGTCGCCAGAACGCCGGCCCGCAGGGGCCCGAGGAAGCTACGGACGACGGGAGCGCCACCGCGCCGCAGGAGCCCCCGGCTCCGGCTCCGGACGAGGAGCACCCCGACACGATCCTGGCCGCCGAGCGACTCGCCGACCTGCAGCGACTGCAGGCCGAGTACATCAACTACAAGCGGCGCGTCGACCGCGACCGCGCCGTCGAGAAGGACCGCGCGGTCGCCGGCGTCATCGAGTCGATGCTGCCGGTGCTCGACGAGATCCACCTCGCGCGCCAGCACGGCGACCTCGAGGGCGGTCCGTTCGCCAAGATCGCCGCCAAGCTCGAGGGAGTCCTCGGCAGGTACGGCGTTCAGCGGTACGGCGAACCGGGCGACACCTTCGACCCGATGATCCACGAGGCCGTCATGCACACCCAGGCCGAGCTCGCACCCGGCACGACGGAGACCACCGTCGTGCAGATCATGCAGCCCGGCTACAAGATGGGCGACCGCGTCATCCGCGCCGCCCTGGTGGCGGTCGCCGACCCGGCCTGACCCCACCCCGACCCACCCGAACACCGGTCGAAGGCTGCCGGATCGGTCGAGGGCTCCTGCTACGGCGGGAGCCCTCGACCGAAAGGGCAGCCTTCGGCCAGAGGACAATACGACTACACCGACACCAACTCGCATGAGCGATCAGCGAAGGAGGGGACATGGCCAGCCAAGACTGGTTCGAGAAAGACTTCTACGCAGTCCTCGGCGTCGCGTCCGACGCTGACGCCAGCACCATCAAGAAGGCGTACCGCAAGCTCGCCCGGGAGTTCCACCCCGACAGCAAGCCCGGTGACGCCGCGGCCGAGAAGCGGTTCAAGGAGATCGGCGAGGCCTTCGCGGTGCTCTCCGACAAGGAGCAGCGCAAGCAGTACGACGCGATCCGCGCCATGCGCTCCGGCGGGCCCCGGTTCAGCGCCGGCGGTTCCGGAGCCGAGGGCGCCGGCT
This sequence comes from Piscicoccus intestinalis, assembly GCA_039812445.1. Taxonomy (GTDB): domain Bacteria; phylum Actinomycetota; class Actinomycetes; order Actinomycetales; family Dermatophilaceae; genus Kineosphaera; species Kineosphaera intestinalis_A. The sequence goes on from JBDIAM010000047.1 coordinate 13,743, forward strand.
TCGAGGACATCTTCTCCAACCTCTTCGGAGGCGGTGCCTCCCAGGGCAACCCGAACTTCGGCCGCGGCGGGCCCGGCTACCAGGGCGGCTACCCCGGCGGGGGCGGCGCCTACGCGGGGGAGGCCCCCGACCTGGAGGACCTGCTGTCGATGTTCGGCCAGCAGGCGGGCCAGGGTGGTTTCGGCACCCGCGACCGCACCTCCGGCGGCTTCGGCGGGGCGCGACGCCCGCCGCGCAAGGGCCGCGACGTGCACGCGTCGGCGACGATGAGCTTCCGCCAGGCCGTCATGGGCGACACCGTGCGCGTCGGCGTCGGCGGCAAGCCGATCACGACCCGCATCCCGGCAGGCGTCAAGGACGGCGCGACGATCCGGCTCGCCGGCAAGGGGGAGCCGGGCCTGTCGGCCGGGGCGCCCGCCGGTGACCTGCTGCTGAAGATCACCGTTGAACCGCACCCGGTGTTCACCCGCGACGGCGACAACCTCGTCGTCGACCTGCCGGTGACGTTCGCGGAGGCGGCGCTCGGCGCGACCGTGCCGGTGCCGACCCTCGACGGGTCCAGCGTGCGCGTGAAGATCGCGCCCGGCACCCCGTCGGGACGCACGCTGCGGGTCAAGGGCCGCGGGGTGCCGAAGAAGAGCGGCACCGGCGACCTGCTCGCCAAGGTCCAGGTGCAGGTGCCGCAGCGGCTCGACGACGACATGCGCGCCGCGGTGGAGACGCTGCAGCGCGCCGACGAGGGGCACGATCCGCGGGCCGAGGTGTTCCGCAAAGCGGGGGCCGACTGATGTCGCCCCGCCTGCGCGGCGCCTTCTCGCACGACGACGACGCGCCCGTCTTCGTCATCTCCGTCGCGGCCGAGCTCGCCGGCATGCACGCGCAGACCCTGCGCCAGTACGACCGGCTCGGCATCGTCACCCCGTCGCGCACGCGCGGCGGGGGTCGACGCTATTCCTCCCGCGACATCGCCCGGCTCCGCGAGGTGCAGCGCCTCTCCCAGGAGGAGGGCGTCAGCCTCGCCGGCATCCAGCGGATCCTCCAGCTGGAGAACCAGGTGGAGGCGCTGCGCGGCCGCGTCGCCGAACTCGACGAGGAGGTCGCGCAGCTGCGTGCCGCCGCCGAGCTCGGCCAGCGTGTGTTCGCGGCCGGGCGGGCCGGTGACGTCGTCGCGGTGCGTGCCGGCCAGCGGCCGTCGCGGCCCGTGAGCTCGCAGGCGCTCGTCGTCTGGCGGCCCCAGCCCCGGCGCTGATCAACTCGACAAACCGACAGCCCGGCACCCCGAGGCAGGGGTGCCGGGCTGTCGGCGTGTGCGGACGAAACCTCAGAACACCAGGGCCAGCGCTGAACACAGCACGAGGCCGATGATCGCCATGATCGACTGGGCCAGCGTGTAGACCTGGAACGCGCCGCGGGT
>JBDIAM010000048.1:0-15060 GCA_039812445.1 Piscicoccus intestinalis
CGTGGTGCGCGAGGGGGGAGTTGAACCCCCATGCCCTTTCGGGCACACGGACCTGAACCGTGCGCGTCTGCCTATTCCGCCACTCGCGCGCGCCGTCTCACTCTGCCAGACGGCCGGGCAGAACTCCAAACCGGATCCTGACGAGCCGGTCGGCGACGCGGCGCTGCCCAGGGGAACGGGCGCGAGACTGACAGGCCGCCGGTCGCTGCGTCGGCGCGGGCGCGGCCCGTCGTAGGGTCGAGCGGTACCGGCCCGGCTCCGGGGTGTCGCGTCAGAAGGTGCCCGAGATCGGGCATACATCGCAAAAACGGCTGTTCAGCAGGCTCGACGGGCCTCTCATCAACCGGGTCCGCGCCACACAGTGATTGCTGCGTCGGTCGCGTCCAGCAGCCTGTCAGTCCTCCCCGATACCCTTGCGTGGAGATTGTGGGATCCGAGCCAAGGGGAGGGGAGGGCCATGGGGCTGTTCGATCGCGTTGAGGGAAAACTCGACAGGGTCATCAACGGTGCCTTCGCGCGCGCCTTCAAGGCAGAAGTGCAGCCCGTGGAGATCGCCGCGGCCATGCGCCGCGCGATGGACGAGCGGGCCTCGGCCGTCGGCCGGGGGCGCACGATGGTGCCCAATGTCTTCACCATCGAGCTCGACCCCTCCGACTACGACCGGCTCACGATGTACGAAGAGGCGCTGGCCAACGAGCTGCTCGCCTCCGTCGAGGAGCACGTCGAATCCCAGCGCTACATCACGCAGGGTCCGTTGAACGTCGCCTTCGCCAAGATGGACGACCTCGACACCGGTGTCTTCCGTGTCCGCCCGACCTCGGCGGCCCAGGTGCCCGAGCGCAAACGCACCGACCCGCAGTCCGCGCACCGCTACCAGGCGCCCAGCCCGGTGCAGCGGCCCCGTTCGTCCGCGAGCCGGCCCGACCGGGGAGCCGGTGCGGGCGCCGGCGGCGGATACCTGGGCCACCATGAGGCCGTCGCCGATCGCGAGGCTCGCGAGGAACGCGAGCGCCAGGCCGCCCGGGGCGCCGACCGGGCTCGCCACGACGCGCGATACGACGATCGGCGCGGCGACCGCTACGACGACGAGCACGACCGGTCCGATCGCTACGACCAGGGATACGACGATCGACACGAGCGCCCCGGCGACGCCGGCGGCCGCCGCCCGATGCGCATCTACGCCCACGACGAACACGACGCCGGGTGGGACGAGCCCTGGGAGTCCGAGTCGCGCCGCCGAGGCCAGCGCGGCGAGCACGACCAGCGCGACCAGCGTGGCGACCGCGACGCCTGGGACGACCCGCGCGAGGGCGCTGACGACCGCGGTGGCGAGCGCAGCGACCGCGAACCGCAGGAGCCCCGCGGACGTACCCCGGTCGCCCGGGTTCGTGGCCGCGGGGAGCCCATCCAGGTCACCGAGGTGGCCGTCGGCGACGCCGCCGGGGCCGCCGGAGCTGCCGCCGCCGGAGCTGCCGGGGCCGGAGCTGCCGGGGCCCGCCACGGCTCGGAGGGGGACGAGCGCGCGACGCACCGCACGGAGCACCCGCAGGGGGCCCGCGCCGAGCACGGTGCCGCCGAGCGGGCCGAGCGCGACCGTCTCCGGAATCGTGACGACGCGCGAGCCGACGACCGAGCCGGCTTCGACGACGAGCGCGGGTACGGCGACCGCGCACCGGACCCGCGGCAGTACGACGACGACCGGCAGTACGACGACATGGAGGTGCGCCGCGGCGACGCGGCCACCCAGGTCAACATCGCGCCGCCGATGCCCGACCCGAGCCACCGCCCGTGGATCGAGACCAACGGCGACACCTACCCGCTGCTGTCGGCGATCACGATCATCGGCCGCGACGGCCAGGCCGACATCACGCTCGACGACCCAGGCGTCAGCCGCCGCCACGCCGAGGTGCGCGTCACGCACGACGGCCCGCACCTCGTCGTCGGGCTGCGTGACCTCGGCTCGACGAACGGCACGTTCGTCAACGGCGAGCGCGTCGGCTCCCAACGCCTCGACGACGGCGACCGCGTCACCGTCGGCCGGGTCTCCTTCATCGTCCGCACCCGGAGGCGCTGATCTATGGGCGAACTCACCCTCACCGTCGTGCGCCTCGGCCTCCTGGTGCTGCTGTGGCTGTTCATCTTCAGCATCGTCGGTGTGCTGCGCTCCGACCTGTACGGCACCCGCATCGTGCAGCGCACCCCCGGCGCCGCCGGCGGACGCCGCGCGGCGCGGGGTCGGCCCACCCCGAACACCCCGCAGCGCTCCAAGCGCGGCTTCTCCGTGCTCGCCGTCACCGAAGGCCCCATGCGGGGAACCACCGTGCCGCTCAAAGAATCCGGCGTGCTGCTGGGCCGTAACCCCGAGTGCACCCTCGTGCTCGACGACGACTACGCCTCCGGCCGGCACGCCCGCGTCTACTACGACGGCAAGTCCTGGTACGTCGAAGACCTCGGCTCCACCAACGGCACCCACGTCAACGGCGAGCGCATCAGCACCCCCCACCAGCTCCAGGCCGGCACGCAGCTGCGCATCGGCACCACCGTCCTGGAGCTGAGGCGGTAATCGAATGACCGTCGCCGTCCGATTCGCGGCGCGCACCGACGTCGGTCTGGTGCGCTCGCGTAACGAGGACTCCGGCTACGCCGGTCCGCACCTGCTCGCCGTCGCCGACGGCATGGGCGGGCACGCGGGCGGCAACGTCGCGAGCTCCCTCGTGCTGGCGCGCCTCGCGCCCCTGGACGGAGACAGTCACGGCGCCGACGACGCCCTCGAACTCCTCGCCGACACCGTCGCCGAGGCCAACCGCTCCCTGGCCCGGGCCATGGCCGCCGACCCCGGCCTGCACGGCATGGGCACCACCCTCACCGCCCTCATGCGCTGCGGCGCCAACGGACTCGCCCTCGTGCACATCGGCGACTCCCGCGCCTACCTGCTGCGCGACGGCCAGTTCAGCCAGATCACCCGCGACCACTCGTTCGTGCAGTCTCTCGTCGACGCCGGCCGCATCAGCGAAGAAGAGGCCGAGCACCACCCCCAGCGCAGCCTGGTCACCCGAGTGCTCACCGGCGCCCCCGAAGACGAACCCGACCTGTCGATGCGCCAGGCCCGAATCGGCGACCGCTACCTCATCTGCTCCGACGGCCTGTCCGACTACGTCGGCCGCGACACCATCGAGGAGGTCGTCGGAGTCGGTCCGCCCGCCGAGGCCGCCCGACGGCTCGTCGACCTCGCGATGCGCGCCGGCGCCCCCGACAACGTCACGTGCGTCGTCGGCGACATCGTCAAGGCCGACAGCGGCTCCGTGCAGCCGATCGTCGTCGGCGCCGTCGCCGAGCGCCGCGCCGAGCAGACGCAGCCGATCGCCCTGAGCCCCGCGCAGAAGGCCGCGGCGCTGCGGCGCACGGTCGTTCCCGACGCCCCCGACGAGCCCGACCTCGACGACGAACCGCGCCGCGGCCGCGTCGCCCGCATCGTCGCCCTCAGCGTCATCCTCGGCTTCGCCCTCATCGGCGGCCTCTACGGCGCCTACGCCTGGACCCAGCAACAACTCTTCGTCGGCGAATCCGGCGGAAAGGTGGCGATCTTCCAAGGCCTACCGCAACAGTTGGGCCCGATCACGCTGTCGTCGGTGCAAACCACCAGCGACGTCGACGTGGCCAACCTGCCCGACTACTACCGCGACCTCGTGCAACGCACCATCCCGGCGGCCGACCAGAGCGCCGCCGACGCGCAGGTCACCGAACTACGCAACCAGGCCGCCGCTTGCCAGGCGCGCCGCAGCCAGGGGATTCCCTGCGGATCGGGGCAGTCATGACCACCGTCTCCTCCTTCGTTCCCCGCACACGACGCAACGTCGAGTTGGCCCTGCTGCTGCTCGCCGTCGGCATCGTGATGCTGGCCTACCTCAACGTCGGCTTCGCCGTGCAGGGGCAGGTGCCGATCGACCTGGTCACCCAGGCCGCCTGGCTGCTGGGGTTCGCCGTCGCCTTCCACATCGTGCTGCGCTGGCGCGCCTCCTACGCCGACCCGCTGCTGCTGCCGATCGCCACGCTGCTCAACGGCCTCGGCCTCGTCATGATCCACCGCCTCGACCTGGCCAACGAGCGGTTCGGCTCCGAGGCCATGGCCAACCGGCAGGTCATGTGGAGCGCGCTGAGCATGGTCATCGCCGCCGGCGTGCTCATCGTGCTGCGCGACCACCGCCGGCTGCGGCGCTACATGTTCACCCTCATGCTCGCCGGCCTCATGTTCCTGCTGCTGCCGCTGATCCCGGGCCTGGGGCAGAGCATCAACGGCGCCCGCATCTGGATCTCGATCGGGCCGTTCTCGTTCCAGCCCGGCGAGGTCGCCAAGATCATCCTGACGATCTTCTTCGCCGCCTACCTCGTGCAGACCCGCGACGCCCTGTCGCTGTCCGGCAAACGCGTGCTCGGCTTCCCGCTGCCCCGCGGCCGCGACCTCGCGCCGATCCTGCTCGTGTGGCTCGCCTCCCTCGCGGTGCTCGTCTTCCAGCGCGACCTCGGTAGCTCGCTGCTGTTCTTCGGCCTGTTCGTCTCGATGCTCTACCTCGCCACCGAGCGGATCAGCTGGGTCGCCATCGGCCTGCTGCTGTTCAGCGGCGGCGCCTACCTCGCCTACCTGCTGTTCGGGCACGTGCAACAGCGCGTCATGTTCTGGCTCGACCCGTGGTCCGAGCAGGCTCTCGCGCAAAGCGACCAGCTCGTGCGCGGCCTCATGGGCATGGGCGCCGGCGGCCTGCTCGGCACCGGCCTCGGGCAGGGCAACCCGCAGCTGACGTACTTCGCCGAGTCCGACTTCATCATCCCCAGCTTCGGTGAGGAGCTCGGGCTCGTCGGCCTCTTCGCGATCCTCATGCTCTACGTGCTGCTCGTCGAGCGCGGCCTGCGCACCGCCCTGGGCACCCGCGACGGGTTCGGCAAGCTCATCGCCGCCGGCCTGGCCTTCTCGGTGGCGCTGCAGATCTTCGTCGTCGTCGGCGGCGTCACCCGGGTCATCCCGCTCACCGGTCTGACCAGCCCGTTCCTGTCCGCCGGCGGCTCCTCGCTGCTGGCCAACTGGACGATCATCGCGCTGCTGCTGCGCATCAGCGACCACGCCCGCCGACCGGTGGAGAACGAGGTCATCGTGCCGCACACCCCGCCGGCCGGGGCCACCCCGGAGGCGGGCCGGCCGGCCGCGCCGAACAGCCCGGCCAGGGAGGCACGCGCATGAACAACCCCATCCGGCGCCTGTCGCTGCTCGTCGCGGCGCTCTTCTGCACCCTGTTCATCGCCACGAGCTGGATCCAGTTCGTGCAGGCCGGCGAGCTGCGCGACCGCCCCGGCAACCGCCGCACGCTGCTCGCCTCGTACTCCCAGGAGCGCGGCGCGATCCTCGTCGGCGGCGAGGCCGTGGCCCGCTCCGAGGCCACCGACGACGAACTGAAGTACCAGCGCAGCTATCCGCAGGGCAAGCTGTACAGCCACATCACCGGCTACTTCTCGTTCCTCTACGGAGCCGGAGGCGGGCTCGAGTCCGCCGTGAACGGCCTGCTCACCGGCCAGTCCGACCAGCTGTTCTACCGGCGGCTCGGCGACCTTCTCACCGGCACCCAGCCCAAGGGCGTCAGCCTCGAGCTGACCATCGACCCCCTGGCGCAGAAGGCCGCCGAAGACGCCCTCGGCAACCAGCGCGGCTCGGTCGTCGCGCTCGACCCCAAGACCGGGGCGATCCTCGCGCTGGTCAGCCACCCGCAGTACGACCCCAACAGCCTGAGCAGCCACGACGCCGACACCGCGCAGACCGCCTGGAGCCAGCTCAACGCCGCGAGCGGCAAGCCGCTGGTCAACCGCGCGATCGGCGGCGACCTGTACCCGCCGGGGTCGGTGTTCAAGATCGTCACCGCCGCCGCCGCGCTGTCCTCGGGGCAGTACACCGAGAACTCCCAGCTGCCGGGCCCGAAGACCCTCGACCTGCCGCAGACCACCGCGGGCCTGGTCAACGACTGGGGCGGCCAGTGCGGCAACGGCACGGTCACGCTCCTGGAGGCGCTGCAGGATTCGTGCAACACCGCCTTCGGCTACCTCGGCATGCAGCTCGGCGGTCAGGCCATCCGCGACGAGGCCGCCAAGTTCGGCTTCGGCCAGCAGCTGAAGGTGCCGATGTCGGTCACGCCCAGCTCGGTGCCCGACCAGATGAACCCGCCGCAGGAGGCCCAGGCGGCCATCGGCCAGTACGACGTGCGCGTCACGCCGCTGCAGGTGGCGATGCTCTCGGCCGCCGTCGCGAACCAGGGAACGGTCATGCAGCCCTATCTCGTCAAGCAGACCCGCGGCTCCGACCTCGAGGTCATCGACCAGACCGCTCCGCAGGAGCTGGGTCAGGCGATGAGCCCCGAGAACGCGGCCGCGCTCACCCGGATGATGGAGGCCGTCGTCGACGACGGCACCGGCACCCGGGCACGGATCTCCGGCGTGCAGGTGGCCGGTAAGTCGGGTACAGCCCAGCATGGCGAAGGGCTCGCGCCACACGCGTGGTTCACGTCCTTCGCACCGGCGGACGACCCCAAGGTCGCCGTCGCGGTCGTCGTGGAGGACGGCGGCAACGCAGGTATGTCAGCGGGCGGTGGGTCAGTCGCCGCACCGATCGCTCGCAACGTGATGAAGGCAGTGATCGACCAATGAAGTTCCAGACCGGAACCGTCTTCGGCAATCGCTACACGCTCGGTAACCGCATCGCCGTCGGTGGCATGGGCGAGGTGTGGCGCGCCGCCGACCAGGTGCTCGGCCGCACGGTCGCGATGAAGCTCCTGTCGCCGTCGTTGGCCGACCAACCCGGCTTCACCCGCCGCTTCCGCGAGGAGGCGCGAAACGGGGCCATGCTCTCGCACCCCAATATCGCTGCGGTCTACGACTACGGCGAGGACTCCGGCGCCTCCTGGCTCGTCATGGAGCTCGTCGAGGGGGCGCCACTGTCGCAGATCATCAAGGACGACGGTCCGCTGAGCCCGAAGCGCACCGCGTCGATCCTCGCCCAGGCCGCCTCCGCCCTGCAGGCCGCGCACGACGCCGGCGTCATCCACCGCGACGTCAAGCCGGCGAACATCCTCGTGCGCGACGACGGCGAGGTGAAGCTCACCGACTTCGGCATCGCCCGCGCGGTCGACGCCGCCCCGATCACCCGCACCGGTGAGGTGATGGGCACCGCCCAGTACATCTCGCCGGAGCAGGCGACCGGCAAACCCGCCGTGCCCGCCAGCGACCTGTACAGCCTCGGGGTCGTCGGGCACGAGATGCTCACCGGCAAGCGGCCGTTCGACGAGGGCTCACCGGTCGCCACGGCGATGGCCCACATCCACAACGACCCGCCCCCGCTGCCGGCCGGAGTCGGTCAGCCGCTGGCCGGCGTCATCATGGCGTGCCTGGCCAAGGACCCCACGCAGCGACCGGGGTCGGCGGCCGCCGTGGCCTCGGCGCTGCGCGGCGGACCGGAAGCGGCCGCCTTCGCCAACACCCAGGTGATCTCCCCGGAGGCCGCGGCCACCCAGCGCATGGCCCCGCCGACCGCGCCGAACACCGTCCCGACCCCGGCCGCCGGATACGCCCAGGGCTACCCGCAGGGGCAGTACCCGCCGCCCGGGTACCCCGGCGGCTACAACCAGGGCACCGGCTCCTACCAGACCGGACCCATGCCGCCCCAGCAGCGCAAGCGACGGATGAACCCGTTGCTGTGGCTGCTGCCGCTGCTGCTGCTCCTCGGGGTCGGCGGCTACCTCCTCGCGCAGTCCGGCCTGTTCGGCGGGTCCGGCGACCCCTCGCCCACCGAGACGACGAGCCCCTCGGTCGTCAACCTCGACTCCGCGGAGTTCCGCGGCATGACGGTGGAGGCCGCGCAGGCCCGCCTGCGAGAACTCGGCTTCCCGAACACGACCACGGTCGAGGAGTCGAGCAGCGAGGTGAGTTCGGGGCGCGTCATCGCCATCAACCCCACCGGTGACGTCGTCGTCGGCCGGCCGATCACGCTGCGCGTCTCCACCGGACCGTCCGCCACAACCGCGCCGCAACCGACCACCCAGGCCACGACGCCGGACTCGACGCCCACTCAGGCTCCGACCGACGACTCGCCCACCGAGGCGCCGACCCAGGAGCCGACCGACGAGCCCAGCCCGACCAACGACAACGGCGGCGACCAGCCGGCCGACGAACCGACCAACGGCGGCTCCCAGGCCAACAACGACACCGGCACCAATGCCGCCTCCGAAGACGCTAATTCGACTCAGGATCAGGGCAATTCGGGCGATGAGGCGACTGCGAACGGGGACACCCGACAGGCGCAGTCCGACAATCAGGCCGACACCCAGGCCGACACCCAGGCCAGTGGCCAGGCGAGCGAGGGGACGGTGACGCGGTGACCGAAGCGACCCGCCTTCTGGCCGGCCGCTACGAGGTCGGCGAGCTCATCGGCCGTGGAGGCATGGCCGAGGTGCACGCCGCGTACGACGCCCGGCTCGGGCGAGACGTCGCCGTCAAGATCCTGCGTTCGGAGCTGGCGCGCGACAACACCTTCCTGCAGCGGTTCCGGCGCGAGGCCAAGTCGGCCGCGAGCCTGAACCACCCGTCGATCGTCGCGGTCTTCGACTCCGGTGAGGACATCCTGCTGGAGACCGGCGGCGCCGACGTGCCGGTGCCGTTCATCGTCATGGAGTACGTCAAGGGCCGCACGCTGCGCGACATCCTGCACGAGGAGGGGCCGCTGGAGCCGATGCGCGCGGTGCGCATCATGGGTCAGGTGCTCAACGCGCTGCAGTACAGCCACCAGCACGGCATCATCCACCGCGACATCAAGCCGGCGAACGTCATGCTCGACTCCGCCGACCGCGCCAAGGTGATGGACTTCGGCATCGCGCGCGCCATCGCCGACACCGCGGCCACGATGACGAACACGAGCATCGTCGTCGGCACCGCCCAGTACCTCTCCCCGGAACAGGCCCAGGGCCGCGACATCGACGCCCGCTCCGACCTGTACTCCGCGGGCTGCCTGCTGTACGAACTGGTCGCGGGCCGCACGCCGTTCGTCGGCGACTCGCCGGTGGCGATCGCCTACCAGCACGTCGGCGAGCCGCCGCAGCCACCGTCGCTGCACGCCCCCGACGTGCCCTCGAACCTCGACGTCGTCATCCTGCACGCCCTCGCCAAGGATCCGGACCAGCGCTACCAGTCGGGCGAGGAGTTCGCCGCCGACCTGGAGTCGGTGCTGCGCCGCGAGCCGACGATCGCCGCCGCCGCCGCGATCGAGGCGGGCGAGCTGGCTCAGGGACCGATGCCGCAGGTCTCCGCACCCATCGCACCGACCGAGCTGCGCACGGGCGCCCACGCCTACCTCGCCGAGCCGGAGCCGGAGCCCGAGCGCCGCAACCGCGCGCTGCCCTGGCTCATCGCGGCGCTCGTCGTGCTGCTCGCGGGGCTCGGGCTGTGGTTCGGGCGCGACGCGCTGTGGGGCGATCCGGAGCCGGTCGCGGTGCCGAACGTCGTCGGCAAGAGCGAGGCCGACGCCACGGCCGAGATCACCAACGCCGGGCTCGTCGCCGCCTCCGAACCCGTGGCCAATTCGGCTGCGGCCGGCACCGTCGTCGACCAGAACCCCAAGGACGGCACGCGCCCGCCGGACAGCACGATCCAGCTCATGGTGTCGACCGGCCCGGGCCGGGTGACCGTGCCGAACCTGCGGAACTACCAGCAGGACACCGCGATCCAGAAGCTGCGGGATCTGAAGTTGACCGTCGGCGAGATCAAGTCGGTGGACAACTACCAGGTCAACCAGGGCAGCGTCGTGTCCACCGAGCCGAAGGCGTCGGCGCGCGTGCCGGAGGGCACGGCCGTGACGCTGAACATCAGCACCGGCATGACCGTCGTGCCCGAGGTCGTCGGCATGACCGAGTCCAACGCCGCGGAGGCGCTCAACGACGTCGGGCTGCGCTACCGGGCCGAGGACGCCACGAGCACCCGCCGCGCCGGCACGGTCGTCGGTCAGTCCTACCCGGCGCGCTCCAAGGTGCAGGTCGGCACCGAGGTCGTCATCAGCGTCGTGCGCTCCGCGCCCACCACGCAGACGGTCACGGAGACGGTGACGACCACCCCGGCTCCTCCGGCCACCACCGAGTCGCCGGAGTCGCCGCAGCCCAGCGAGGAGTCGCCCGGCGACGAGCCCTCACCCGAGGACACCACCGACGACCCGGACCAGTAGTCGGCGTCATCCTCGCCCCGGCGGCGCGCTGTTCCGAGCGCGCCGCCGGTGGCGTGTCCGGGCGGCTGCCGCCGCGTGGCTCGCGGGCCCTCAGGACGTGCTGACCAGCGGGCCCAGGCCCCGCGAACGCTCGACGGCGTCGGCGGCGCCGCACATCGCCAGCCAGTTGGCCAGGAGCCGGTGACCCCCCTGCGTGAGCACGCTCTCGGGGTGGAACTGCACGCCGTGCAGCGGGAGCGACGCGTGGTGGGCGGCCATGATCACCCCGGAGTCGGTGCGTCCGTTGACGACGAGCTCCGGCCCGACGGTCGCGGAGTCGATCGCGAGCGAGTGGTAGCGGGTGGCGGTGAACGGGCTCGGCAACCCCGCGAGCACGCCGCTGCCGTCGTGCACGACCTGAGACGTCTTGCCGTGCAGCAGCTCCGCGGCCCTGCCGACGACCGCGCCGGTGACGACGCCGAGCGCCTGATGCCCCAGGCACACCCCCAGCATCGGCACCCCGAGGTCGCCGCAGCGGCGGATCACCTCCATCGACGCGCCCGCCTCCTCGGGGGTGCCCGGGCCGGGCGAGACGAGCACACCGTCGTAGTCGCCGACGGAGTCGACGTCGACCTCGTCGTTGCGCACCACCGTGCACTGCGCGCCGAGCTGCTGCAGGTAGCCGACGATCGTGTAGACGAAGCTGTCGTAGTTATCGACCACGAGGATGGACGTCACGGCGGTCCTCCAGAAGGCGGGGTGTGCGGCGGTTCGTCAGCCTACGCGCCCGCCGGCCCGCCTCCGGGGGCGGCCGCGATCCAGCGCGCGGGTTCGGCGACAGCGTGGGCGGCGGGAGCCGCGTGCACCCCGGCGTCGTTCATCGGCAGCCAGGAGGCGACCCACGGGAACAGCCACTGGGCGCAGGCCGCGAGCACCGCGGCCGCCAGCAGCAGGCAGATGACGACGCGCACGGGCCACGGTCCGGGCAGGTTGCGCCACAGCATCGCGTACATCGGCTACTCCGTTTCGTTCGCCGCGCCGGCCGGGGCCGCGAGCGCGTCTGTCGGCGGCCCCTCGTCGCGCGGCACGAAGCGCTCCAGCAGCGCGTAGCCGACGTACCGTTCGCGCGCGCTGAACGGCGGGTGGCACGCGACGAGCGTCATCCACGCCTGCGTCGGCGCGACGCCCGGCCGGTCCGGCACGGGGGCGAGCACCTCCGTCTGGTCGGGGGTCACGATCCGGTGCCGCTGATAGCGGTAGACCGACCAGCCCGCCGCCGTCTCCACGACGATCGCGTCGCCGGGCCGCAGCGTGTGGATGAGGTTGTACGGCTTGCCGTAGGTCACGCGGTGGCCCGCGGTCGCGAAGTTGCCGACCCGGCCCGGCATCGCCGTGCCCGGTGAGTGCCCGACTCCCGCGTCGATCTGCGCCTTGGCCGTGCCCTCGATGACCGGCCGCACGTAGTCGGCCCCGAACCGGGGGATGCGGATCGTCGCGAACGCCTGCCCGACCTGCGCGGTCACCTCGGGCGCCGTCGACGCGGTCGAGGCGGCGAAGCGCTGCTCCAGGCCGGAGACCGCCTGGGCCTGCTCGCCGTCGGCGACGACGTCGGTCCACCACAGCTGCCAGGCCAGGAACGCCAGCACGAGCACCCCGAGGGTGACGAGCACCTCCCCGACCACCCCGATCGCGGCATCGAGGAGCCGGGCCGGCCGCCGCGGCTCGCGGCCCTGCGGCTCGCGGCCCCGCAGCGACGAGGCCGGCCGCACCCGCTCAGCGGTCGACACGCGCGAACCTCGGCTTCACCTCACCGGTGAAGGCCGGCATCGTCACCTCGCCCGGCTCGCTGACCCGGTACCCGAGCCCGACGAGGTCGACGTACTCCCGGTACACGGAGACGGCCCGGTCGCCGTCGAGCCCGGCGCGCAGCGTCGCGGGGTCGCCGAGCGCGGTGATGACGTACGGCGGGGAGTAGACCCGGCCCTGCAGGATCAGCGTGTTGCCCACGCAGCGAACGGCGCTCGTCGCGATGACCCGCTGGTCCTGGATCGTCATCGCCTCGGCGCCCGCGGCCCACAGGGCGTTGACGACGGCCTGCACGTCCTGCTGGTGCACGACGACGTCGTCGACGGTGTAGCCCTCGGGGATGCGCCCGCCGGTGCCCGCGTCGGACAGCTCGACCCGCAGCGACGGGCCGGTCACCGCCTCCGTGCCGGCCAGGGGCGCGAGCCGCGCGATGCGGGCCGACTCCTGCGCCAGCTGCGGGTCGCTCGCGGCGAGCTGGGCGGTGAGGCCGTCGACCTGCCGGCGCAACGCCTGCGCCTGCGCGGCCTTGCCCTCGACGACGCGGGTGTCGCTGCGGATGAGGCCGGGCAGGTCGGTGCCGCCGGCGCGCAGGTCCGAGCCGCGGGCGGCGCCGGCGCTCGTGGCGAACAGCAGCCCCGCGAGCGCGGCGACGACCGGAACGGCCGCCGACCAGATCCGGCTCTTCATGCCGCGCGCCTCCTTCGGGGTGGATGCTGTGTTCCCTTGTGCCCGACTCCGATCCACGCGTGGATCGACCCGTTCACCGTCCTTATCGGCCGCGCCCCCGTGGCGGGCAAGCCGTCCCCAGTATGCGCACGTAAGCTGGCGGGGAAACTCGTCCGACCGCTCACGCAGGCTCACAGACTCCCGGAGGACTCACGGTGGCAGACACCGACGACGTCGACCGCTCACGCACCGACTCCAGCGGGGGGCCGACCCCGGCCAAGGGAGTGAACCCGACGACAGATGCGGCCTCCGCCGAGACGGTCCAGGACCCGGGCGCCGGCCAAGCCAAGGGCCACGCCAAGGAGCACCCCAAGGAGCACGGCGAGGACCACGCCAAGGAGCACGGCGAGGGGCAGGGCGCCGGCAAGGGCAAGACGGCGCGCAAGGGCCGCCCGACCCGCAAGCAGCGCCGCGCGGAGCGCGGTGGGCAGCACGACTCGATCGCCAAGGCCCCGCCGCCGAACCCGACGTGGTTCGTGCCGGTGATGCTCGGGCTCATGATCATCGGGCTCATCTGGGTCGTCGTGTTCTACCTGTCGGCCGGGCAGTGGCCCGTCTCCGCGTGGCACAACTGGAACCTGCTCATCGGGTTCGCGTTCATCGTGGCGGGCTTCATCATGACCACCCGCTGGCGCTGACCTCGCGCTCCGACAGCGCCGGTGCCCAGGACTCCCGGGCGCCGGCGCTGTCCGTTGTCCGCGGCCTTGTGGACAACCGGCCCGCGCACCGAGTTATCCACAGGGTTATCCACGACTGGGGATGAATCACACCGCTGTAATCACAGGTGTGGAAGACGCTGTGGACGAGCGGGAGACAGGGTGATTGCGGGGAGTGCACGGCCGCGCCGCGACCAGTCCGCGACGAAGGCGCGACCAGATCGAGGTCGGGCGTAGCGGTCAGGCGTAGCGGACGACGGAGTCGACGAAGCCGGTGTCGACCGTGAGGTACTTGACGATCGCGAGGAGCGCGACGACGAGGGCCACGCCGCCGAGGGCGGGCCACTGGAGGCGGGCGCGCTCACGGGTGCGGGTCACCAGGAGCACGACGGCGAGGGCGGCGCCGGTGATGAAGCCGCCGAGGTGCGCCTGCCAGGCGATCGAGGGGTAGATCAGCGGCAGGGCGGCGTTGATGGCCAACAGGATCCACATGCCGCGGGCGGAGGAGCCGAGGTGGCGCAGGAAGACGACGGTGGCGCCGAACAGCCCGAAAACGGCCCCGGAGGCGCCGACCATCGGGGTGACCCAGGTGCTGTCCATCTGCGCCATCGTCTGCGGCGGGAACGCCAGCAGCAGGTATCCGACGGATCCGCCGACGGCGCTGATGAGGTAGAGCGTGAGGAACCGGGCCCAGCCGAGCAGCGGCTCGAGCCACTGCCCGATCTGCCACAGGCACAGCATGTTGAACAGGATGTGCGTCAGCATCTGCGGGGAATGCAGGAACGCCGACGTCACGAAACGCCAGGGCTGGGTGTCGCCGAGGTAGGGGGTGAACGCGCCCTGACCGATGAGCTGGGGGTCGATGCGCTGCAGGACGAACGCGGCGACGCACAGCCCGATGAGCACGTACGTCGTCGTCGGGCGCTCCTGACCGGCGAGGCCGCCGATCCGGGTGCGGGCGGTGGGGGCCGCGGCGGTCGACGCACGCAGACAGTCCACGCAGTGGAACCCGACCGGCGCCGGGCGCTGACATTCCGGACACGTGGGGCGCCCGCACCGCTGGCAGCGCAGGTGGCTCTCCCGGTCGGGATGGCGCGGGCACGTCGGTCGCTCGACCGGGGCCGGCTCCGGGGGTGGCGTCTGTGTCATGCGTGCGTCGACCTCGAGCGACTCACTCGCTGATCGTGACCTTCTCGATGACGACCGGCTCGACCGGCTTGTCGTTGCGGCCGGTCTTGACGGCCGCGATGGCGTCGACGACGTCGCGGCTGGCCTGGTCGGCGACCTCGCCGAAGATCGTGTGCTTGCCCTGCAGCCACGTGGTCGGGGCGACAGTGATGAAGAACTGCGACCCGTTCGTGCCGCGGCCCATGCGCTTGCCCGCGTTGGCCATCGCGAGGATGTACGGCTTGGTGAAGTCCTTGTCGGGGCTGATCTCGTCGTCGAAGGCGTAACCCGGGCCGCCCATGCCCTGACCGAGCGGGCAGCCGCCCTGGATCATGAAGTTGGGGATGATCCGGTGGAAGATCAGGCCGTCGAAGAACGGCTGCGGGTTGGTGCGTCCGGCGTCGTCGCGGTACTCCTTCTCGCCCTTGGCGAGACCGACGAAGTTCTCGACGGTCTTCGGCGCGTCGTCGCCGAAGAGCACGA